>NZ_AODH01000001.1 GCF_000525915.1 Brochothrix campestris FSL F6-1037
TTCGGTTTGAATTGAGGAGACCATTGGTGTAAAGCACGATTAACAGTAGTTGTTGAAACACTCTGTCTAAAAGCGATATCTTTTTCAGAAGTAATAAACTGCCCTTCGGCAGCTAGTGTTTGGATGACACGTTTGGAGATAAAACAATTTCGTTTTACCATCGAAGTTGAAGCGATAAAGGTTGTTTTACATCCTTTACATAAGAAGTGTTGCTTCTTTAAAAAGAGATAGGTTGGAAGGTTATTTGTTTTAGGGAGTGTGATACGTGATAGTTTAGTTCCGTGTTTAATGAGTTTAACTGTTTTATTATTAAAGCCGCAATTCGCACACCGTGAGTGTATGTAAGAGAGTGTGCCAAAATAACAAGTGCTTAAAACACCTTTAATTAACTGAGTTAAACACCATGTTTTTGGAAAAGAAATAGTTTCATCTGTAATTCCAGAGGAATGCGCGATATTATTAAAAGTGATAGCTGACATTGTCGAATCCCCCTTATAAATTTGTTGTGGTGACTTAATATTATAGGGATTTTGAAAATGTTGCTATTTTTTTGCGAAAAAAAAAGGCATCAGTGAAAATTCACCAACACCATAAATTATAGAACCATTTTAATTCAGGGGCTTTTTTATGTTCTCCTTAGTTCCCCAAAAGCTGTTTAGGTTATACTATAGAAGGTAAAAAAACAAAGAACGCGAAGGAGAGGAGAGCAATGTTAGGTGATTATCTCAAAGCAGCGCGCAAAGTAGCTAAATTATCTCAAACAACCGTTAGTGAACAGTGTTGCAGTGTCCGTCAATTATCACGAATTGAAAACAATCAGTCGCTGCCATCGTTAGACTTGTTCATCCTACTGATCGACAAACTTGATATCGATGTCGCGGAGGTAGTCACTGTTCTCAAGCAACAACTTGGTTCAGAGGAGACATAACTGTCTATTTACTAAGGAGAAATAAACTGTTAATTTAGAATTAAAGGTAGGTTACGTAGTTTAGCTATTAGGTAACTTAACTAAAAAAGGAGGAGGAGTTTTTAATGACTATCCAAAAACGAGTGACCCAATGTTTTATCACACTGCTAATCGTGATCCTAATCGGACTATTATTTAGCGGGACATTGCCCTCTGTTAGCCTGGCAGCTCAATTCGGCATTTCACATGTAGCAGCTGTTCAAATCATAGAAATTGCCAGTGGTACAGGTTCTATTTGGGCGATTATCGCAATCGTCGGTGGCTCATTTGGCTGGGGTGTTGTTATTTTAGCAGCTGCTAAAATTTTGATTAAAAAATATGGAAAAAAACAAGCAGCTGTTTGGTAAGTTAAATGCGATACTATCATTTCATCAAAGAAAAATGGTATAAACGCTATCTTAAAAAGCAAGAAGTGATAGCCTTTCCGTTATTTGAAATGTTTCTCTGTAGTAGTCTACTGATGGGCTGTTTACTCTTGCTTATTTCATCATTTTTTAAAAATCATGTCACACACATGCATTATATTATGACAGTGCTTTTTTATTCATATCAACTGCCTTTTTTAAAACAATTATTACGGAAAATGCCTTTGGCTTATATATGTCATAAAAAACGTTACTGGAAATATCTGTGTTTCTGTTTTATTCGAGTAAATGATGTTCTATTAGTATTCACTTGCTATTTCATTTGTAGTTTTATAGTAATGATGCTTAATACTGATGTGTTAGCAATAATCAACTTAAGTTGTTTTCTACTAACTGGCTGGCTTTTACTGCCAATTATTCAATATACACCGTTAACTGTTTTCCGTGTGTTCCTTGTTTTATGCGTTCATTCACTGTTGTTTTTTAATGACTTTTTATTGTCAATTGGTTGTTTTTTACTTTCAGTAATCGTTGGCTCTGTTATTTTTAATCATTATCATCCTTATGTCTATCGGCGCAAGAAAGAAACGAAGCGACTTAATGTTCGCTTTTTAAGTACCCTTTATTTAATGAGTGTTCTATACTACCAAAAAAAAAGCTTCTTTTTTTATTGCATTATTTTCACTGGCTATATGACGTTATCTCATTATTTCACGTTAAGGCTACCGCTCTTACCCTTAGTTGTTCTCATTATGATTATCGATGCAGATGGTTTTAATCAGTCGTTGTTGGAAAATAAAAACAAAAGTATCGGTCGAATTAGTTGGTTAGCTGCTTCAAGCGCGTCTGTAAGCAAAAAAATAATCTATGGCGTTTACTTTTGGAGAGTGATACCACTTACGTTGTCATATATTACGCTGTTTTTTTCGTTGTATTTCATGATTGTTGATGGACTGGTATTAGTAGTTATTGGAACAATCTGGCTATGGCTGTTAATCGTTTATTTCTGTCAGTTACCGCTTAAAATCATCTTAGAACGAAAAAAAAACAGCCGCAACTATATTTGGAAGCCCTTTTTTTGACAATCACTTTTAACTTGGGTGTGTTTTTATGAAAATAGAACGTAAAGAATTAGTTAAGTTTACTGTGATAATACTAATCTTCAACATTGTTCTTGTCTTTTTAACTGTCCTTTTTTTTAAAAGGATGGATAGTAATATTCCGTTGGCAACACCTGCTTATGGTGTGAAGTTTAGCTATGAAATAATAAAGCACAATCTCTTTCACTTAATAATGACGCTACTCACATTCCCTATTAGTGCATTAACAATTAGCATTAATTGGTTGCTAATCAGTTTTTCGATTGGATTAGCTATTCATTTGACTGGTTTGGACATGACTTTATATTATTTATTACCTCATGGGTTAATCGAAATGCCAACTGTTATTTTCTATCAATTTTTAGCATGGAAAATGATGATTCAATTCTGGCAGAAGCAACAATTAACGCCCATCATTTGTTTCCTCAAAGACAATCGGTATTATTTGATGCTCACAATTTTAGCAACAATCCTTTCCGGAATAATAGAAGGGAGTGGATGGAAATTATTTATGTGACTAACATTTCAAAGACATTCAATGACAGGGTTCTTTTTGATAAATTATCTTATGTATTCTCACCAGGTTTATATCATTTAAAAGGTGAAAATGGCAGTGGGAAATCAGTATTACTAAAAATGTTAGCAGGAATCGACCATTCCTATGATGGATTGATTGAAGGAATAACCGACAAAGAGATTTTATTGTTAGACCATCATGGTATCGGTGTGCCATTTTTATCTATCCGAGACAACATTGCCTTGGCAGCTTATCTATGTGGCTGTCCGTTTTCGGTCGAAAAATGCCCCACAAACTTATATTCAAACGAGAAACGCTATTTAATGGAGCAATATGTCTCGAGTTCAATCGGTAATCAAATGAAGGTCGGACTGAGTTTGCTGTTCCTTCCAATCAAGTGGACATTAATATTATTAGATGAAGCGATGAATGGCATCGATCAAATAAGCCAAGCAATGATATTTCAAAAACTTTTGGAAATAACTAAAACAAGCGACGCGATTATCATCATTGTTTCACACACCGATCAAGCCCAAAAATTTTTACAAGCAGAATTGAGAATCATAAACTTAGTTGATTTAAAGTGTGGAAGATGTGATTTAGATGAAAAAAAGTGATAACTTTGCGCGTTTTCTGCTCTTTTCAATCGTTCCATTATCGCAATTAATCTTATACTTTGAAGCAAGAAAATTCTACCAAGATAAAGTTCCGTTCATAGTTGATATGAAACGTTTATTTAATTTGACGCAATTACAGTACAATTTATTTGAGATTATTAGTGTATTGCTCTATACAATTGTTAGTTTTTGCGTGATGTATGGCATGTACTATTTAGTGATAACTGTACTGCTGAAACATGAGAGCACTGCTTTATTTTTTTCATTAGTCGTCGCATTATCAGTCAGTCATTTAATCGGTATTTGGGCATATTTAATTTTCAAAACGTTTTTTCCGCTAGTACTCACAATCTGTCAGTCATTTGTGTTGGCTATTACTTTTCTTTTAAGTTCATTTAAGCGAAAGCACTCATTACAGACAAGTTTATTGCTTTTTTTTTATTCATATGCTAATTAATGTGACCCCATTAGTCATTTGGGGACCAGAAATAAAACTATAACAAGCGTAAGTTGGATTGAATACTGTCTGTTACTAAGTGCCAAGCGCGATAGCGATGGATAGAAGCTCGTCACTTTACGCAAGCAACTGCTAGAGGCGACATAATTGTCGCTTTATCTTTACAGTGGCACTTGTCATACTCGAATTAGTCTAAAAGAAGGAGGGAAATGATTAGGGTCAGCCCAACTATCTGAAACATGGAAGGAGAGATACCAGATTGTTTCAACTCAAACTAACAATTTCGCTGTTGAAAAACGAAGGGGGGGGCGGTTAGTAATACGGTGCACAATAATTAAGTTATGTAAACTAACTATTGCTAATAAAAAACCGTTCAACCTATGAGAGCAGGATGAACGGTTTCTTTTGTACTATTTATGCCACACATCGGCATATTCAGGCTTACGCTCAAATTGAACCTTGGCAAATGAACAACTTGGCACAATCGCTTTCTTTTCACGTCGTGCTTTTGCAACAGCTTCAGCAACAAGTTCTTCAGCGATACCTTGGCCTCGTAAATCAGGATGCACAAAGGTATGGTTGAGTGACCATAGGTTATCATTAACTGCTATTAAGGTCACCTCGGCTTTCAAGTGGCCGTGTTCGTCGTTCGCAAATAAACGTAATGGTTCTTCAACTAATTTCATCGTAAGCACCTCCAAGTGAATTTAATTCTATTTTATAGGAAGAAGGGCCTGCGATGCAATTATGCTGATTATCAGAGAGTGCCTTTTGCCTGAAAGCTATTGCTGTTTAGCGTTAACTTGGGCTTAATTATGGTACCATGATCCAGAAATCCGGGTGGAATTAAGGTTGCTAATCGTCATCACTTCAACATTTACAAACGTACCGGCTGGAATCATATTCGGTAACGAGACGCTGCCTAGCGTGATTTCAATCCAAGGTCCGGTCCAAGTTGGTAGACCAGGCACCATTGCTCGCGCGAGTAAACGTTCGCCGGCAGAGTTGATATTGATGTTTAATTCAAGTGGCATGTTCGCGAATAATTTTTCGCGGGGCACCGGATCAACCCGATGCGGTGTATTATAAATATAATGATCTGAGAAATAACCAACATCAAACGGTTGCTGTTCGACCTGAACAGGTCCTTTGTGAGTGACAGCGGCAGTGGCAGTATGACTGATGAGGAGAGGAAGCGAGGCTAACGCAATCAGTGCGGCAACAACGAACTTACAGTGTTTCATCAAAATCATCTCCCTTCGAGTGTTAAATTCTCAGCGTGAGAACTTACATAAAAAGCGTAACATGGTGTTTTTAAGCCGTCAACGATTGCTGGAATAGTCTTATAGCGTAATGTGATAGACTGACACACTACCGACCTTAGTTACTTGTATTTTTAAAGGGGATAAAAAGATAGCTAGAATCTTCGTATATTTTATTTTGGCAGCCGCCAGTTTTGTCAGAAAAAACAGACATTTCGCTAAAATAGTGCTACGACAATGATTTATTCCAATTAAATTTAAAGTATTCGCTTTCAAACAGATGACAGACGCGTTAAACACAAGTATAATAGGGGGTATTAATATATCAATTAAATTGAACTCAAAAGGGGACTAACAAAATGACAAAATTATATAATGTAGCTGTCGTCGGTGCAACTGGCGCTGTAGGGGAACAAATTATTTTACAATTAGAACAAAGCGACTTACCGATAGCAACGATTAAATTTTTATCGTCACCTCGTTCTGCGGGCTCAACTTTGTCATTTAAAGGGAAACCGGTTATCGTTGAAGAAGCAACACCGGAGAGTTTCACTGCAATTGATATTGCTATTTTTAGTGCCGGTGGCTCAATCAGCGCTGAATTAGCACCAGAGGCTGTTAAACGTGGTGCAATCGTGATTGACAATACAAGTCACTATCGAATGGCAGAAGATGTGCCACTCGTCGTTCCAGAGGTTAACGAAGATGCTCTTCGTCAGCATCATGGCATTATCGCTAACCCGAACTGTTCAACGATTCAAATGGTTGCAGCCCTTGAACCGATTCGTCAACAATATGGTTTGAAACGTGTGATTGTTTCAACGTATCAAGCTGTCTCAGGGGCAGGGAATTTAGCAATTGATGAATTATATACACAAACACAGGCCGTCTTAAACAACGAGCCAGTTGAAGCAACTATTTTACCATCTGCCGGTGATAAAAAACATTATCAAATCGCCTTTAATGCGATACCGCAAATCGATGTATTC
Source organism: Brochothrix campestris FSL F6-1037 (assembly GCF_000525915.1). GTDB lineage: Bacteria > Bacillota > Bacilli > Lactobacillales > Listeriaceae > Brochothrix > Brochothrix campestris. Next base: position 6,275 of record NZ_AODH01000001.1, read on the forward strand.
GGTGAAGACGATTACACGTACGAAGAACATAAAATGATTAATGAAACGAAAAAAAATCATGGGCGATGCAAGCCTTAAAGTCGCAGCAACCTGTGTACGTCTCCCGATTTCACGTGGTCATTCTGAGTCTGTGTATTTTGAAATCGACGAAGCTGGTGTCAGTGCGGCTGATATTAAAGCGTCGCTTAAAGATGCACCTGGTATCGTTTTACAAGATGACCCCGCAACGCAAACATACCCACAAGCATTAGACTGTGTAGATAAACGCGAAACCTTTGTCGGCCGCGTCCGTCGCGATTTAGACGAACCTAAAGGCTTTCACATGTGGGTGGTTTCAGATAACTTACTTAAAGGGGCGGCATGGAACTCTGTTCAAATTGCGGAGCGTCTCGTAGCGTTAAACATTATTTAATTGGTGTCGACCACAAGGAGTATTGATCGTATGAAGCTTATTGTACAAAAATTTGGGGGGACTTCTGTCAAAACGGCAGAGTCGCGCCATCTTGCTATTGGGCATATTCAATCCGCCTTAAAGAAAGGCTATCAGTCAGTCGTTGTTGTTTCAGCCATCGGTCGCACCGGCGATCCGTATGCAACCGATACATTACTAAGCTTAATCGATAGCCCTAATACGGCGCTATCGTTACGGGAACAAGATATGCTGTTATCAGTAGGTGAGTTAATATCGGCCAATGTGTTTGCCGATATGCTACTAAAGGCAGGCATTAAAGCAACGGCTTTATCAGGGGGGCAAGCGGGTATTTTAACTGATGATAATCACCAAAATGCCGATATCCTGACCGTTAATCCAAAACGGATTTATCATGAGTTAAAAAACGGCGCCGACGTTGTCGTAGTGGCTGGTTTTCAAGGTGCCACTCATAGCGGTGACATTACAACACTAGGTCGAGGTGGAAGCGATACATCAGCAGCTGCGTTAGGCGTGGCTGTTAAGGCTGACTTTATTGATATTTTCACCGATGTTGAAGGGATAATGACGGCCGATCCACGCGTCGTTAAACGTGCTAAACAACTCGATAAAATAACGTATACTGAAGTGATGCAAATGGCAACAGAAGGCGCGAAGGTGATTCATCCGCGCGCGGTTTCGACCGCAAACCGCGGTAAAATTCCGATGCGTGTCCGTTCAACCTATTCGCAAAATGAAGGAACGTTAATTACAGATATTTCACCAGTTGAGCAAAAACAGGCGGCTCAGTCGCACGCGTTGTTCTGTGGTGTGACACATATTAACAATCTCTGTCAGTTTACGGTCACAAAAACGGCCGCGTTATCGGCTGAGACCTTAGCTGACTTATTGGCCGCAAATCGTGTCAATGCAAGCTTTATCAACGAAACAGCGACTGAATTATTATTCAGTGTACCTGATGTGCGTCGTCACTTAATTGCCGATGTCTTAAACAATCAAGGAAATGTCGCCACAATCCGTGAAAAATGTGCTAAAATTACAGTAGTGGGTATTGAACATCGTCATATGGATGATGTCTCACAAACGATTCTGACGGCCTTAAATAAAGAAAACATTCGCATTTTACAATCGAAATCAAATACGAATACATTATGGGTTTTGGTAGATGAAGGGAACATGATTCAAGCTGCAAACTCATTGCACGATATTTTTAATCAAACAAGCTAAATTAGAGGAGGATCACAGATGGAATTTGGAAAAGTCATGACCGCAATGGTTACACCATTTGATGTTGAAGGCAAGGTGAATGAAGCTTTAACAGAAAATCTTGTGAACTATTTAATTGACAACGGATCTGACGGCCTTATTGTTGGTGGTACAACGGGAGAATCAGCGACCTTAAGTCACGCTGAAAAGCTCGCTTTATACCGCTACGCAATCCATGCTGTAAATGGTCGTGTGCCCGTAATTCTAGGTGCCGGCTCAAACAACACAGCCGAATCTGTTGCCTTTACAAAAGAAGTCTCACATTTAGGTGCTGATGGTATTCTAGCAGTCGTTCCATATTATAACAAACCCAGCCAAGCAGGGATTTATGAACATTATAAAGCCATTGCAGCAGCAACCGACTTACCGGTGGTTGTTTATAATATACCAGGACGTTCTGTTGTTAAAATTGACTTAGAAACCCTCGTTAAACTAGCGGATATTCCTAACATCGTTGCGCTCAAAGATTGCACAGCTGATTTTAGCATGCTCTCACAGTTGCACGCACGCGTTGGCGATAAAATGAAGATTTACAGTGGCGAAGATGCATTGACCTTACCATTATATGCAGTCGGCAGTGCTGGCGTGATTTCGGTCACATCGCATATCGCTGGCATGCAAATGCAAGCAATGCTCGCAGCCTTTGATGCAGGTGACATTGAAACAGCGCGTCGTTATCATCATGACATCATGCCCGTTATTAACGCATGCTTTAGCGTTCCTAGTCCAGCACCAGTGAAGTTCTGGCTTAATAAACAAGGCATTGCAACCGGTCAACCACGGTTACCGATTGTTGCAGTAACAGCTGAAGAAGCTGACCAAATTGAGCAAGTGATTTCAGCATTTCAACAACAATACACACAAATAAAATAGGCGAAAGGAGGGTATATTTTGACAATCAAACCAGTAGAAAACATCAAAATTTTATCTCTCGGTGGTGTAGCAGAATTAGGTAAAAATTTATATGTAGTGGAAGTGAATGACGATATCTTTATTTTAGATGCCGGCCTCCGTTTTCCAGAAGATGAATTATTAGGAATTGATGTTGTAATACCCGACATTAAGTATTTAGAAGAAAACCAAGACCGTATTAAGGCTGTGTTCTTATCACACGGTCACGAAGATGCAATTGGGGCATTGCCTTACTTGTTGAAAAAAATCAATAATATTCCCGTTTACGGAACAGAACTAACTGTTGCCCTCGCACGTGCAGCGATTAAAGAGCATAAAGATTTAAAATACAACCGTTTCCATGTGGTACATGCGCGTTCGCGTTTATCTTTTGAACAAATCAATGTATCGTTCTTTGCGACAACACACTCAATCCCGGATTCAATTGGGATCGTGTTACATACAGCAGATGGCGCGATTGTTTATACAGGGGATTTCAAGTTCGATCAATCAGCGCGCGAAGGCTATCAAACAGACCTTGGTCAAATTGCTAAAATTGGTGAAAAAGGTGTGCTTGCCTTACTGTCTGATAGTTCAGATGCTGAACACCCAGGTTACACTTCAAGTGATGCAGTTGCAGCCCAAGAAATGTTAAAAGGCTTTAAACAAGCGAAAGCGCGTATTATTGTAGCTGTCGTTGCATCAAATGTGAGTCGCTTACAACAGGTATTTGACGCAGCGGCTGCGACACACCGTAAAGTAGCTATTCTTGGAAAAGAGTTAGAACGTGTCGTAACTGTTTCTGCGAAGTTAAATAAACTTGTTGTTGCAGATGAAGACATGATTGTTCCGATTAAAGAAATTGACACGATTGCTGATGAAAAATTAGTCATTATCGAAAGCGGTCACTTAGGTGAGCCGATTCGCCAATTAAATAAAATGGCGAAACAAGCACATCGTTTAGTCAACGTTCGTCCTGGCGATACGGTCTTTATTGGTGCAACAGCTGATCCTGCAACGGAAACAATCTTAGCGAAAACGGTTGATTTAATCTATCGTAATGATGCGATTGTGACAACTTTCTCAAAAGATATCTTTATTTCAGGTCATGCGAGCCAAGAAGAACTGAAGATGATGATGAACTTACTTAAACCCAAATATTTCGTGCCAATTCACGGTGAATACCGCATGTTAATTGAACATACAAAAATCGCACGTACAATGGGCTTCGATAACAGCCAAATTTTCATTATCAACAAAGGCGATATTCTTGAGTACAAGGATGAAAAATTCGCAATGGGTAGCCGCGTCTATTCAGGTAATACTTTAATTGATGGTTTAGGTGTGGGCGATGTCGGTAATATCGTTCTGCGCGACCGTAAATTGTTATCAGAAGATGGCATTTTCATTGTTGTGGTAACGATTAGCCGTCGTCAAAAACGGATTGTTTCTGGTCCTGAAATGATGTCACGTGGCTTTATTTACATGCGCGAATCAGAAGCTTTAATCGAGGCTGCAACAAAGATGGCTGAAAAAATTGTCATCGAAACATTAGAAGATAAAAACTTTGAATGGGCTAACCTTAAACAAGCAATTCGTGATAAATTAAACCGTTACTTATTCGAACAAACACGCCGTCGTCCGATGATTTTACCGGTAATTATGGAAGTTAATTAATAAAAGTGGCAACAACTTGGTTAACAGCGCTTAAATTGGAGAGCAGGCCGCTGCGACTTTATAGTGTCGCTTAGGCGTGCTTGAAATTTAAAAGCTGTTAGTTGTTAAAACTAGATAACAATAAAAGTGGCAACAACTTTATTTAAGTAATAATGAATCCAAACAAAAAAACAGTGTGCCTTTAGGCCACTGTTTTTTATTTTAACACCATCAATCGAAAGTAGGGATGCGAAGATGACAATTTGTGACTGGGCGCAACAACACGCTGAAATGACCCTTTATCATAATGAAGAATGGGGCCGTTATACAGCTAAAACAGATGCAAGTTATTTTGAATTTCTGACCTTGGAAGGAGCTCAGGCGGGTCTATCATGGCGAACTGTTTTAAATAAGCGTGAGGGCTATCGTAAGGTATTTCACCATTTTAACCTTGAACGCTGTGCACAGTTAAGCGACGAAGAATTAGAGGCGGCGCGTTTAAATACGGCGATTGTTCGTCATAAACTCAAAATTTATTCAGTGCGAAAAAACGCACGGGTCTTACAACAAATCATTGTCGAATATGGCTCGATTGAACAGTATTTCAGAGGTTTTTTTAGTGTCGTACCAATCGTCAACGAGTGGCAAAAAATGAGCGAATTACCAAATGAGAGCGCTGAATCAAAGGCTATTAGTAAAGACCTCAAAAAACGAGGCTGTTCATTTATCGGACCGACGATTATTTATGCATTCTTACAGGCGACTGGATTTGTTGATGACCATTTAACGACGTGCCCCTACCATCAATCGTATCAAAAAGAGCCTCTTAATGCCTAGAGTTAAGTGGGTGAGAGCGATTCTAAGCGTGTTAACTTTCATGGGACTTACAGTTGTAGTTAAGGTGGTTTAATTAGACTGGATAGGATACTGTTATCTTTTCTAGTTCAATCAGCTAACAGCTCGTGTATTTCAAGTGCTTTGCTAGCGACGCTAACGAGTCATCTTCATTCTAGTCGGAAATATAAAGATTTAAGGTGAGTGTACCGATGATAATCCACTATTGACGAATTAGAACAACGTTTATCTTCTGTCTCTGAGTAACTAAAAAGGGTAACGACAGTGAATGTCGTTACCCTTTTTAGTTACTTTTTATTTTTGTGTTTCTAAATATTCATCGTAAGATTGTTTTTTGTTGTAGAATGAACCTGGTGTTACATCAATCACGCGGTTAGCTAATGATTGTGTAAACTGATGATCGTGACAGATAAAGAGCATAACGCCTTTAAAGTCCATTAAACCATCATTCAAGGCTGTAATTGATTCTAAGTCCAAGTGGTTAGTTGGTTCATCGAGCAGCAATGTATTTCCACCTGAAAGCATCATCCGGCTTAGCATACAACGTACTTTTTCGCCCCCTGATAAAACGCGTACTTTTTTTAGTACTTCGTCACCAGAGAATAACATACGACCTAAGAACCCACGTAAAAATGATTCGGCATCTTCAGTAGGTGAATATTGACGCAACCATTCAACTAAGTTAAGGTTTGAACCTTCAAAGAAAGAAGTGTTGTCTTTCGGAAAGTATGTTTGTGAAGTTGTAACACCCCATTTAAACGTGCCTTCATCTGGTTCCATATCGCCAGCTAAAATAGAGAGAAGGGCAGAAGAAGAAGAATCATTGCCGACAAACGCAACTTTATCGTCACGATCGAGTGTAAATGATACGTTATCTAACACTTTCACGCCATCAATTGTTTTTGAAAGACCAGATACTTGTAAAATATCATTGCCGACTTCACGGTCTGCTTGGAAACGAATAAATGGGTAACGACGTGACGATGGTTGAATATCATCAAGCGTAATTTTATCCAATGTTTTTTTACGAGAAGTGGCTTGTTTTGATTTCGAAGCATTGGCTGAGAAACGCGCAACAAAGGCTTCTAATTCTTTGATTTTTTCTTCTTTTTTCTTGTTGCCATCTTGTAACATCCGTTGTGCTAATTGACTTGATTCATACCAAAAGTCATAGTTACCAACGAATAATTTGATTTTGTTGTAATCTAAATCGGCAATATGCGTACATACTTGGTTTAAGAAGTGACGGTCATGCGAAATTGCAATAACAGTATTTTCAAAATTAGCTAAGAAATCTTCTAACCACATAATTGCTTTTAAGTCCAAGTGGTTAGTCGGTTCATCGAGAAGTAAAATGTCAGGTTTACCGAATAGTGCTTGAGCAAGTAAAACTTTCACTTTGCCACCACCGTCAAGTTCTTTCATTAACTTATCGTGATCACCGGGTAAAATACCTAAGCCTTTTAAGAGGATTGCTGCATCTGATTCAGATTCCCAACCGCCCATTTCGCCGAATTCACCTTCAAGTTCAGCGGCACGAAGACCATCTGCATCAGTAAAATCTTCTTTCATATAAATAGCATTCTTTTCTTCCATAATTGCGTACAATTTTTGATGCCCCATAATAACAACATCAAGCACACGGTGCTCTTCAAATTCAAAGTGATCTTGTTTTAAAACCGCTAAACGTTCACCTGGAGTGATATGAACATCGCCTGTTTGTGCTTCAATTTCACCTGAAAGAATTTTCAAGAATGTTGATTTTCCAGCACCGTTTGCGCCGATAAGGCCATAGCAGTTACCTGGTGTGAATTTCATTGTTATATCTTCAAATAGTTTTTTGTCAGAAAAACGCAGTCCGACATTACTTACTGTGATTGTCATCTGTTTTGTTACCCTCTTTCATATCGTTTTTATTCCATAAACTCTATTATATCAACAAAAGCAAGTAAAATCAATCTAGTAAAACATAATAGCACCAATGTTATAAGAAGTACTTATGGTTAACCGAAGGTAACTTAAGAAATACTATTGACAAAAGGTGATGGTAGGCATAAAATTGAGAGTATTCTAACAATTCTTGCAATACAACTAAGGAGGCACAACATGATTGAATTTAAAAATGTCGATAAATATTACGGCGAATACCACGCCTTGCGTGGGATTAACCTCGAAATAACTAAAGGTGAGGTTGTTGTAGTTATTGGGCCTTCTGGTTCCGGTAAAAGTACAATGTTACGTACAATCAACGGTTTAGAAGAAATCAGTTCCGGACATTTACTCGTTAACAATTATGATTTACATAGCAAAGGGACAGATATTAACATTGTTCGTAAAAATGTCGGCATGGTGTTTCAACATTTTAACTTGTATCCTCATAAAACAGTCTTAGAAAACATTACGTTAGCACCGATAAAGGTCTTGAAAAAAACCAAGGAACAAGCCATTCAAACCGGGTTAGCCTTACTCGAAAAGGTTGGTTTAGCTGATAAAGCGAATGTTTATCCAGCCAGTTTATCAGGTGGGCAACAACAGCGGGTGGCAATTGCTCGTGGATTAGCAATGGAACCTGAGGTGATGCTGTTCGATGAACCGACATCAGCACTCGATCCCGAAATGATAGGGGAAGTTTTAGATGTAATGAAACGTTTAGCACAAGATGGGATGACAATGATCGTCGTGACACATGAAATGGGCTTTGCCCGTGAAGTGGCCGACCGTGTTATTTTTATGGACCAAGGAACCGTACTCGAAGACCGTGAAGCAGTTGCATTTTATGATGGGCCCAAAGAAGAACGTGCACGTCAATTTTTAAGCAAGATTATTAACCACTAAAATGAGGGGGATGGCAATGAAAAAACTACTACTCACTGTCTTTTCACTCGCAACACTGACACTGGCTGCCTGTGGCAACCAAGTGGCATCGGTTGATATTAGTGAACGACTTGAAACAAAGCCGGCGATTGCATGGGGTGTGAAAACAGATACACGTTTATTCGGTTTAACAAATATTGCGACAGGTAATATTGAAGGCTTCGACATTGATATTGCAAAGGCCTTAACTACTGAAATAGCTGGAAAAGACGCTACCGCTAGTTTCGTGGAAGTGACATCGAAAACCCGGATTCCACTATTGAAAAACGGTAATATCGATGCGATAATTGCGACGATGTCCATTACGCCTGATCGCCAAAAAATAGTCGACTTCTCAGATGTTTATTTTGATGGTGGTCAGTCGCTGCTTGTAAAAAAAGGCAGTCCCATTAAGTCTGTCACTGATTTAAACGAAAAGACAACAGTGTTAGCAGTCAAAGGGTCGACCTCGGCTGTTAATATTCGTAAGTTAGCACCTAAAGCGAAAATATTAGAATTGGAAAATTATTCTGAAGCCTTCACTGCTTTAAAATCGAAGCAGGGTGATGCAATGACCACCGATAGTGGTATTTTATACGGAATGGTCGCACAAGATAACAGCTATGCAGTCGTTGGTGGTAATTTTACGGATGAACCGTATGGAATTGCTGTTAATAAGGGACAGGAAGCCTTTGTTAAAGACATAAACACGGCACTTGTCACCTTAAAAAAGAATGGTACGTATCAAAAAATATATGATAAATGGATCCCAGAAAACGACTAAAGAAAGGGGTATTCGATGTTCTCAATTTTAACAACTAATTACGAAGCCTTACTTAGCGGCTTTTTATTCACCCTTTTATCGAGTGTCATTGCCCTCGTCTGTAGCTTGATTATTGGTGTCGTGATGGCAATATTACAAATTTCACAATCAAAACTTGCACGCGGACTCGCTTCAACCTATGTTGAATTTTTCCGTAATATTCCCTTACTCATTATCGTGATGTTCTTTTATGTCGTTATTCCAATGTATTTTTTCAACATTAATGGCTTTACAGCCGGTACGATTGGCCTAACGCTTTATACGTCGGCTTTTATTGCTGAAACAGTTCGAGCTGGTATTTTATCGGTACCCAAAGGGCAGATGGAAGCAGGTCGTTCAACAGGTTTAAGTTATAGCGAAACGATGACTAGCATTGTGTTGCCGCAAGCAATAAAAATTGTTGTGCCGCCATTGGGCAACCAATTTATCAACCTTGTAAAAAACTCATCTATTTTAGCGATGGTGGCTGGTCTCGATTTGATGTACCAAGGCGATTTGATTTCATCGGTTAATTTTAATGTATTCGAAACTTATATCGTGGTCGCTTGTTTTTACTTGATTTTAACCTTGCCATTAAGCTATTTAATGAACAATTTAGAAAAACGCTGGTCAATTAGCGATTAAGGAGGAGTCATCATGGATTTTGTTGGAGCTTACAGTTGGATCAACATCCGTTTTTTATTAGAAGGATTATGGATGACTGTTCTTGTCGCTTTGATAGCGATTATCTTTAGTTTTATTATCGGTAGTATCATTGGATTGGTTCGTTACATGAAGATGCCATATGTTTCAAAAAGTGTTGGTGTTATTACCGACGTTATCCGCAACTTGCCGTTGTTGTTAATTATCTTCTTTACCTATTTCGCCCTGCCAAAAATCGGCGTCCGCCTTGATATTTTTTGGTCTGTAGTGGCGGCAATGACCGTTTTTGAATCGGCGATGGTGTCCGAAATCATTCGTGGTGGTTTGAAATCAATCCCTAAGGGACAAATGGAGGCTGCTCGCTCAACCGGATTAACCTATTTGCAGGCAATGTTCAGTGTTGTGATGCCTCAAGCATTACGCAAGATGATTCCACCGATTGTTAGCCAGTTCATTTCACTCATCAAAGATACCTCGCTAGCGGTTGTCATTGCGTTGCCCGAAGTAACGCATAACGCTAAAATAATCTACGGTCAAGACACATCATTCGTCATCCCGATGTTTGTTGCGATGGCTGCATTTTACTTTATCGTCTGTTATGCCCTATCACTTGTTGCTAAACGTCTTGAAGTTAAATTAGGCTAGGTCACATCTGTCTGTTATTAGCCAGTGAGCAAGCAATGCTGGAACGTTAATAACTGACAGATGTTTCTTTTTGACTTATACTAGAAGTATAAATAACTGAATAGGGTGATAGCATGATTGAAAAGACACGACAAACTGATAAATCGATGCGCCACCGCCTCGAACTTGAGAAACGGATGCCATATTGTTTTGCAGTAAACAAGGACATATTCACATTAATTAAATATGAAAAATTAGGTAAAACGACGGGCTATGTTGTCGTTGATGCCAATGATACCGTTTGTAATCGTGAGGTTGCGGTCGCTGTATATCAACAAGCCTTACACTTACATCGCCTCACAGAATATGCACTCGTACGTCATCATAGTTTACATTCACATGATTCACAAATGGCTGAACGAATTGAAGCAGAACTTGCATTGATACAACCGGAGGAATTTTCGTATTCTATCCGTGATGAGGCGGTAGCGACCTTAGCTTGCCTTCAAATATTTGTCACGAATCAACGCGCACTTGATGTGCATTTAAAAGACATGTTGCTCATCTTAGACAAAATTAAAGAACAACAACAAATAACTTCGTCAGATTGGAGCTATCTAACAGAAAAAACGCTTGCAATTGGCAATTTAGCGTATGAACAAATTCAATATTTAAAAAAATACAAAAGAACAAATTGAAGCTGTCCGTGACTGGATCAGTCGCAAACATAAGAGTTTTACGAAAACAGAAGCCAAATACATGAATCGTTTTTCGACGCTCTTATCCGAAATCAATGCGCAATTTATTTTCGATAAAGTCGTTGATACCTTACCAATACTCGAAAAAGTGACCTTTTCTGGTGACAACCTCTCATTGAAACAACGTCTACGCCTTTTTAATGAACGTTATACAAACGCATTAATGACCGACATTACCTTGGATGAGACGGCACTTGCCTTATTACGTAATTAAAACAGCTTGTCAAAGCTGTTTTGTTGCGAAGAAAGAGTGGTGCGTATCTTCAGGAACAGATGTATACCGCCTATTGGTATACATCTTTTTTATGGTACAATATAGATGATAAAACAACTTTATAATAAAGGATGGCGTAAAAAATGATTGAAAAAATCGCAGCTGAGTTAACAGAGATGAATGATGCGCTCATTTTAAAAATAGATGAACCGCTCCACCCGTATACGTATACAAAAACTGGAGGGAACGCCGACATCTTTATCGCGCCTCACACGGTCGCAGAAGTGCAAAGCGTCGTTAAATATGCACATGAACATAAAATACCATTGATGGTTCTTGGGAATGGCTCAAACTTAATTATTCGTGACGGTGGCATTCGTGGCATCGTTTTATATTTAATGAACATGAATAAAATCACTCATACAAACCATACCATTACTGCTCAAACAGGTGCAGCTATTATCGATGTATCACGTTATGCCCGAGATATCTCACATACAGGTCTTGAATTCGCCTGTGGTATTCCTGGCAGCGTCGGTGGCGCCTTACATATGAATGCCGGTGCATACGGTGGTGAAACGAAAGACGTGTTAAATCGCGCACTTGTTTTAACAGAGACTGGTGTTCTCCTTGAACTCGATCGTGAAACGTTAGAAGCTGGCGCCTCGTATCGACACAGTCTCATCGGTGATAAAAATTACATCGTGCTCGAAGCCGATTTCTTATTATGTGAAGATAGCGAAGCGATGATTGCCGCTAAAATGGCTGATTTTACTGAACAACGTGAAACAAGACAACCGCTAGAATACCCGTCTTGTGGCAGTGTTTTCAAGCGGCCAGCAGGTCGTTTTGTCGGTCCCATGATTCAAGAAGCTGGTCTACAAGGCTACACAATCGGTGGTGTACAAGTATCAACGAAGCACGCTGGCTTTATGGTGAATGTGAATAACGGAACAGCAACTGATTACATGGCTTTAATTGCTCATGTTCAACAAGTTATTTTAGAAAAATACGATGTGCAATTAGAGCCTGAGGTTAAAATAATCGGTGAACAAGAATGACCGAAGGGTTTTTATTTGACATTTAAAAAAGTCTCTATTTAATAGTTGTTTGAAGTATGTTATCCTAATAGTAACGAACTAGTCAACAGTTCAACCTAATTAGGATAGGAGAGCGAAAAATGACATTGTTTAGTGGTATTACTGTACTGATAGTAGTGATGGCTGCTGTCATTTATTGGCTTAAGCCTTCCAGAAATTAACTATATCGAGATAATTAACCCCACTTCCGTTGTTGGAAGTGGGGTTTGGTCGTTTCAGTGGTTATTCATTGTTGAGGCCTGTTATCCCATGTTATAATCCGGTTACAAACGACAATAACTTCTTCAAAGTGATGATACTCAGTCAAACTCACAGACGCTACATGTGACAACTTTTAGACCATCTCATATTGATATGCCTGCGGTTGTCATTGCGGGTCTCAGTTTAATTATTATGACTCTAACTTCATTTTAAGAGAGAGGGGATTACGAGATGAAATTACTAAAAGAACGGTCGGATATTGTCAACTATTGCAAACAAATGAGGCGCACAGGCTTAACAAAGGGAACTGGAGGAAATATTAGCATTTTCAACCGTCAAAGTAACTTAATCGCCATTAGCCCCAGTGGGGTTGCATATGAACGGATGACGCCGATTGATGTTGTCATTGTTGACATAGATGGTAACGTCATCGAAGGTATTCGCCAACCATCGAGCGAAATTGCCATGCATCTGATGTGCTACACTCGTCCGAACATTACCAGTGTCGTTCATACACACTCAACTCACTGCATGGTACTCGCTGCGTTACAATGGGAATTGCCAGCCATACATTATTTGCAAGCTTTAGCAGGTGGACCCACTGTCCGTTGTGCACCGTATGAAACTTATGGCAGTGTTGGTTTAGCACAGACTGCTAAAGAGGCCATCGCTGATCGTTATGCTTGCTTGTTAGCCAATCATGGCCTCTTAACAATCGGTCACTCAATTGAAGCTGCTTTTTCGTTAGCTACGCAAATTGAGCAGCTTGCAGAAGTGTATTTAAAGGCCAAACAAGCAGGTGAACCGCAGCTCCTTGATGAGGCAGAAATCAAACGTTTATTGGTGAAATTTGAAACGTATGGTCAAAAGCGATTCTATTAAAGCAGGCTAACGAAAGAAAGACACCCTCCGCATCCGGAGGGTGTCTTTCTTTCGTTACGTTTATAACAAGGTCATTGGTGCCACATAAGACATATTTAAGTCGGTCGCTACAGCTTCATATGTGATGTGACCTGACATCGCGTTTAAACCTTTTAAAATTGCCGGTTCTTTTGTCATCGATTGTGTCACACCCCTATTCGCAATTCTTACTGCGTAAGGGATTGTGACATTCGTCAATGCATATGTAGCTGTTTGAGCAACAGCCCCAGGCATATTAGCAACGGCATAATGAACGATTCCGTGTTTCACATAGGTTGGTTGGTCATGCGTTGTGATATGGTCTGATGTCGCAAAAATCCCACCTTGATCAATCGCAATATCGACTAACACAGAACCTGGAGACATCGCTTTCACCATTTCTTCTGATACTAGTTTTGGTGCCTTTGCACCTGGGATTAATACTGCGCCAATCACTAAATCAGCTTCGGATACGGCCGCTGCTAAGTGATAAGGATCCGAAATTAACGTTGAAATCGTATTGCCAAATTGATCATCGAGTTGTGCTAAACGCTTAGCGCTAATGTCTAAGATTGTTACTTGTGCACCCATCCCGATTGCAATCCGTGCAGCATTTGTTCCGGCAGAACCACCACCAACAATGACGACTTTAGCTCGTCTTACCCCCGGTACACCAGCTAAAAGAATTCCTTTACCACCATGAGGGTTTTCGAGGAATTGTGCACCGATTTGAATCGACATCCGCCCAGCAATTTCACTCATCGGTACGAGTAATGGCAATGAATTATCAGGCAATTGAATTGTTTCGTATGCAATCGCAGTTACTTTTTTATCAACTAAGGCACCAGCTAAAGCAGGCTCTGCCGCAAGGTGTAAGTATGTGAATAAGATTAAACCTTCATAAAAATAACCATATTCAGCCGCCAATGGTTCTTTAACCTTGATAACCATTTCTGCCTGCCAAACTTCTGCAGCGGTCACTACGATGGTGGCACCAGCATCGCTAAATTGCTGATCGGTAATGTGCGAACCAAGACCTGCTTTTGTTTCAATAATCACATGATGGCCATTTTTGACAAAATTAGCAACACCAGCAGGGGTAATACCGACACGATTTTCATTGTTTTTAATTTCTTTAGGAATTCCGATAATCATTTTATAACACTCCTCTAAACTGTTTTTTTATGTGCAAAGCGATAAATTAAGAACAGAATGACGAACCAGAGGGACCCGCAAATGATTGAAATGCGCGTATCAGGTGCAACTGCTAACATAATGATAACGCCGATGAAGAACAAAATAATTAGCACCGGCATAAAGCTAGCCCCAGGCATTTTAAAAATACTTTTTTTAGCTAATGCCGCATGGTTTTTTCTGTAGCGAATAAAGGCAACAACTATCATTCCCCAAATGAAAACAAACAGCAGGGAAGAGATACTCGTTACAATCGTAAAGACAGTAATCGCATTTTTGATGAAATAATTAAGTAAGACCCCGATGAGTAATACCGCACTTGAGAAATATAAACTGATAGAAGGGATGTTACTCGCACTTAACTTATTAAAAATTTTTGGTGCTCGCTTATGCTTAGCTAACCCGTACAACATCCGACTCGTTGAAAAAATACCCGAGTTACATGATGAAGCCGCTGCGGTTAATACAACAAAGTTTATAATCGCAACTGCGGCAGGGATACCTGCATACATAAAGAGGGTAACAAAGGGACTCTTGTCAGGATCAATTTGATTCCAAGGCACAATCGACATAATAACGAAGAGGGCACCGACATAGAATAGAATGATACGT
The DNA here is from genome assembly GCF_000525915.1 of Brochothrix campestris FSL F6-1037. Classification (GTDB taxonomy): domain Bacteria; phylum Bacillota; class Bacilli; order Lactobacillales; family Listeriaceae; genus Brochothrix; species Brochothrix campestris. The sequence continues at coordinate 21,294 of NZ_AODH01000001.1, forward strand.
AGTGGAATTTGATTAATTGCTCGTGGAATCGTCTTTTCCGGATCCTTTGTTTCAGCAGCAGTAACCCCAATTAATTCGACACCGGCGAATGAAAATACAGCCATTTGAAAGGCGAGTAAGAAGCCTTTAAAGCCGGTCGGGAAGAAGCCCCATGTTGCCACAAGTTACTAACAGAGGCAGTTGAAGTAGAAGTTGCTTGAAATTTATTCAAAATCAAGACAATACCGACGACTATTAAAGCTAAAATAGTGACGATTTTAATGATTGAGAACCAAAATTCAATTTCACCAAAGGCTTTAACTGTGAGAGAGTTTAAGGCAACTAAAAATAGCACACAGAGTAAAGCAGAAATCCAATTAGGAAAGTTGGGAAACCAATAACTGACGTAGGTTGCAACAGCTGTTATCTCAGCCATACCCGTTACAATCCAACATAGCCAGTATGTCCATCCTACAAAAAAACCAGCCCAAGGGCCAATGTATTCAGAGGCAATATCAGCAAACGAGTTAAATTCAGTGTTAGATAACAGTAGTTCACCTAAAGCGCGCATCATAAAAAAGATAACAATACCTACAATTAAATAAACGAGCAACAATGATGGACCTGCTAAATGAATTGTTTTACCTGCACCCAAAAATAACCCGGTTCCAATTGCCCCGCCAATTGCAATTAATTGCACATGACGGTTCGAAAGATTACGTTCTAGTTTTTGCGGACTTTCTGTCATAAAAAGTATCAACTCCTCCTGTTATTGGAAACGCTTTCAACACCTTTAATGCTAACTGTTTTATGACTGTAATACAACAGTTATATAGTACCTAATTTAATTGCATCTGACGATATTTAATGATGGTTGCTGTATCTTATAGACCAGTTGTGGTCTATAAGGCCTAACATTTTATATCTTTTATTATATAATCTAGAATTGTGTTTACTAAGAAAACGTTTGTTGTAGAAAATAATACCATAAGTATTTTATTGAATTGATTAATTGCGTTATCACCACTAATGATTCAATCGAACAACAATAGTTGAAGCATTAACAACAAAAGCGTGAAAGGTTGAATTAGCGATAAAAAGACCATTAAAATGAACGAATGAGAGATTCTCCCATAATAATCAAACATTCTAGTTTACATAATATATATTATCGGAAGTTGTTTCAGAGGGGCAGATGTCAAGATTAATTGCAACACATTATTATTGCTAATAGATTTAAGGTTAAATCGCTCTTTTCCTATGTTACTGCACGAAAATTAGAGTCACTTTTCAAACACAGTTTCTCTTTTAGATATTTATGAAAAAAATATAGTCCAACTAAAATTCTACAGGAATTATACTTTCAATAGCTTATCTTAGTTTCAAACATTCTCTATCAAACCGAAAAATTGCAGATTTCCATTTCAATGTTTTTCTTGGTCGTGTATTAATTGATTTAACCGACTCATCTAGTTGATTTTGGGACACTTTATTAAAACCTGTCGGTTTTGGATAATATTCTCTTAATAACCCATTGTGATACTCATTAGCGCCTCTTTCATGTGGTGAATAAGGATTAGCATAATAAATTTTGATACCAAAACTACTCTCAATTAAATGAACATTAAATTGATGAACAAATTCTACACCACGATCACATGTAATGGATTGACTGTTCCTTTAGGATAACGCTGAATTAATTCTTTCATACATAGCATTCAACATACTAAAACTATCTTGTTTAAGTATTTTTATAGCAACATACTGTCGTGTCTTACGCTCAATAAATGTAGCTATACAATGAGTAACACCTCGTCTAGAAAGAACGGTATCGGCTTCCCAGTGTCCGAATTCTGTTCTATTCGTACAGCGCTTAGGTCGGTCTTGTATCGAATGATTAAGATAAAATGAAGAATCAGGTCGTTTTAATAATTTCCCAGTACTTTTACGTTTATAACGTTTACCTTTTAATCTTAACTTCTTGATTTCAAAGGCAATAATCTTATTATAAATCCAATTATAGATACTATTACGACATACCTTTACACCCTTCACAGCATTCGCTATTTGCTCTGGAGACCATTTCATCTCTAAATGTTTGGTGATTAAATGAATCATCTTTGCAGATGCTTTAGTTACTGTTCCACAGTTCTTTTTGCGAAGCATTGCAACATTATTAGCACTGGTTGCTCGATAAGGTAATGAAGCTAAGCTATTATTGATTCTTTTGGGAGAGTTACGTTTAAGTTCTCTAAAAATTGTCGAACGATGTCTATTCAATCTCTTAGCAATTTCAGTTTGAGAAATACCATCATATAGCCATGCTTCTATTTTACCGCGTTCTTCTGCGCTCAAATGTTCATAAGACATAGGAAACCTCCTTTTATTTGCATAAAAAGTAACAGAATCTATTACTACTCTTTTGTATATAATAGAGTAGCAGCATTTAATTTTTGGAGCTTAATTTTATTAAGTTCTCTGTAGAGAGTTCCTTGAGAAATTTTTGAAGCTTCTGTAATCTCCTTGACCGAATAGTCACCACTATTATACAGTCGCATAGCCATATTTAATTTACTACGTTCTACTTTTGGTCGTCCAATAGCAGTACCACGACGACGACTTGCTGCAATACCTTCTTTAACACGTTCTGCTAATAGGTTTCGTTCTAGTTCAGCAATCACACTCATCATTTGAAGCATTGCTTTACCTGTAGATGTTGATGTATCTATATTTTCTTTTAAAGAAATAAATGCAATTTTATCGTGGTCTAATTGCTGAATAAACAATAGTATATCCAATGTATTTCTACCTAATCTTGAAATACTTTCTACAACAACTGTATCTTTGGGACGAATTGTCTGGAGCAATTGATCCATGCCTGGTCTTTGCTTTTTTGTTCCAGTATATTTTTCATGAATTATTTTTTCAACGCCATAGTCATTTAATTGATTGATCTGGCGATCTAAATTTTGTTCATCTTTAGATACTCGTGCATAACCAATAATCATAATTATCCTCCTTACTGAGTTTAAGTTAATTATCCTAATTTCCTTTTCTTTTTGCAAGAGATTTAGTATAAAGATATTTATAATGATTTATTGTAATTTGATAAGCCTGTTATACTAACCTTCTGATTTCTCTAAACAGTCGTTACATAAACCTTAGGTTTTGGTAATTATTGAAAACAACAAAGCGAACTTATCTATTTAGATAAGTTCGCTTTGTTGTTTTCATTATAACGTCTAAGAATGTTTTGTATATTTAGAAGATAGTTCCAAATTCGATCTCGTCACTATGATTTGTAAATAATTCTTTAAGAGTGATACCATAAATTTTAGCCATTTCAACAAACTTGTTGATATCGTGTGTGTAATCACTCAAGTCTTCTGTATCCAATATTAAAGCTCTGCCATGTTTATTAGAGTTGATAATAAAATACTCATTATGTTTATATGTGAATTCAATTTCACGTCCAGTCTCTAAAAGCTCCATAAGTGTTTCAAATGTTGGCTTGTATTCGTAAGAATCATATTTTGTCATTGTATTACCTCCTTGGTTAGTGTCCTGAACGACTTTTCCCCGTCCAATAGTGTCTGTGTGGAAATTTAACATGTTTCTGGTGTTTCCCTAATGAATGACGATAGTCAATGTCCATCGAGGCATTCCCTTTACCGTCATAATATCTTCGTTGTTTTGTTCCCTTACTATCAATTAAATCTTTAGAAGAGTAAGGTTTCCCTGTTCTTGATAAGTTACTTTTAACTTTCCTCCATTTTTGATTAGTATGTCTATTTTTAACTTTAATACCCTTTTTCTTGGCAGTATTATAGAGTTTAGCAGGTGTATTTTTCACACTCTTTTTTTTTTCTTAGCAGGCTTTTTTCCCTTTTTTTAGAAAAGTATTTTTTTATCGTTTTATATGCCCAATGTCCGGCACCAATAGTAACACCACCAATAGCGATAGCACCTGTAGCAGCTAAAGCTACTTGACCAACTCCAGGTATAAAATAGATAGCCGCAGCTGGAGCAAATCTTTTTTGTCTCCCATTACTACTGGTTCCATTTATTTCCTTTGATGTCTCTAAGAGAGCAATGAGTTGAGAAGCCGTATATGATTTCCCTTGAATAATCAATTCATCGGTTGTTAATTTAATCTCTGGATGTGTTTCTTTTTCATCATAACGAACATTAGTACCGTCTTCGATATCCCATAGCGAAACAGTAGTGTTACTTTCTGTTGTAGATGCTGAAACAGATTTTTCAGGAATAATAGTACTCAATCCCGTAAATAACGCCATGGTTGTAATGACTGACATTTTAAATAGCTTGTTCATAGACACCATCCTTATATTTGAATTAATCACTAGTAATTAATTCAAATATAACAAATGAAAAATAAGTTGCCTACTTACATTTTTGTCACCAATATCTTTTAATAATAAACATTCCTTTAGTTTCATAAAGGTAACAATACACTCGAATTAGAGTGTGATTATTTTTCTGTTCAAACAATAATACAGCCTACTTTGTTGCACTTTATTATGACATCTAGGAGTTGTTTCAGAGAGATGAATAGATGTAATTAGATCCTTTGGTCTCCTGTTGCTATGAACTTACCATGTTTTTTCGATTTTTGCATGAACTTACAGCTGCCTTTTCAAACATATGTGGGGACTTGTACTCTATTGTGATATATATATTATACTTAAAAAAATTGTTCCAAAATGATATGATAACTATATTACATGTCAGGAGGTTTTTTGATGAGTTCTAATGCTAAACTATTTATTAAAATATTAATATGGGTACTTTTGTTTTTTGCAATTATTTTAACGCCATTACTCATTGCGATTAACTATTCCGCCTAAGGTTTTTGACTCATTTTTCATAATTTTCTCTTTTATATGTTATATGTGATAATTCTATTTCTTTTTTTTCTATATAATTATAATTAGATTTTAGAGTTATATTTATACGATAATTATTGGGGGGCTCTTTTTATGAAACGGATGTTAGATAAAGAACAATTAATTAAATATAATTTACTAACGTATTTAGAAAAAAATAAAAGCGTTAGTTATGAAGAACTTGAAGATGAGTTGCATCTATCTCGTAAAACTTTAAAAAAATACCTTTTACTTCTTATAGATGATTTAAACGAATTTGAGTCCAATGCATTTATATATCCTTCACTTCACAACGTGACTTTTAAATATGGCTTTGAGTTTTCTGCTCAAGAATTAATGAGCAGGTTTATTGTCTCTTCTCTTAGGTATAAAATTTTAGAATATGCGCTATATCACTCTAATAATAATAAGCTTAATTTTATCCAAAAAGAAAACATTAGTGAATCGACCTATTACCGTCTTTTAAAAGATGTGAATGATACAATCTTAACTAGCTTTAAAATCAAGATTAATTCTAATTTGACCTTGATTGGTGACGAGCATCAAATTCGCTATTTTTACTATACTCTATACAATGAAATTAATCTTAAAGAGACATTCGAGATAGACTTTCACTATTATGACGAGTTGAGTCCCCTTCTATCTCTTTTAGAGAATACGTTTAATGTGAGCTTGGCAGCGATTAACAAGGAACAATTTCAAGTGCTCTATCACATTTGCAAAACACGTAATTTCCAAGGGCATAAAATGACGATTACTATCGAAATGAAAAAAATCACTAGAAATAATAGGATTTTAGAACTTGTTCTAGAAAAAACAGAACATTATTTCGAACATCTTATCGGAGAAACTTGGAAAGAAGATTTAACATTTTTTTTATATCATTTCAAATAGCTTTCCTTTATTCAATGATACGCCTAAGATGATGAAGTTGGCCTATGATGAACATATCCGCTCGAAAAACATTTTGTACCGTTATATTGAACAGTTTACACACTCTTTAAAAAAACAGTTGCCACAACTAGAATTAAATGAACAACTAGAAGGGAAAATCATTCAATTTTATTGTCGTATCTTAGTATTCGATGGCTATCTAATTACCGAAACGGGGCCGTTATATTTGAAGTATTTTAAGAAACATCGTCCTTATTACTTGGCAGTGCTCGAAGAGGTCTTTCAAGAATTAATCGATTTTTATAAAACAGACAATGACCTCCTCTTTATTGTATTCCACAGTTTGATGATTGATAACACGCTTGACTATTCAAAGGTAATGCCTCATACAACCATAGCCATTGAATCAGGAGCTGATCCGGTATTGGTCAATTTTTATACACGACAAATTCGCTATCAAATTAGCGATGATTATCATGTAATCATTAGCCCATATCATATCGATAAAACGTATGATATCGTCTTATCTGATCAATTTAACAATCACCCGAATGCAACCTTCACCTATCGTATTCGGATTTTTCCAGATGCTGAACAAGGACAGCGAATAAAGGGAATTATCAAAGAACTTAACGTTCGAAAAATTGATGGTTCTTTATAAACGAAAAAACCTTAACAACAGCCTCAATTAAGAGGGATAGCTGTTGTTAAGGTTTTTTTACGTTTATAAAATTGAATATCCTAACGTTTTAATATCGTTATTAAAGCCAATCACCGTATCTAATGATACTTGATTTAGGTCTTTGCCAATGTCTTTGATTTTCCCAATGATGGCAGGTGGCACGGTAATGATATCAACACCAAGCTCCTTCGCTTGAATAATATTAAATAACTCACGGGTACTGGCCCATAATAACTCTGCCCCCGGTTTTTCTTTGCAAATTGCTAATGATTTAATCATTAGATCAGTTGGATCGACACCCACATCTGCTACTCGACCAGCGAAGACCGAGACAATATTTTTAGTGCCTGGTGTCAATGCATCAACGGTTGCACGTACTTGTTCTAATGTTAATAAAGCGGTGACATTAAGACTAACACCCTCTGCTGATAATTTTTCAATCAGTGGAATCGCTGACTCCCCTTTTGTATTCGTAATCGGAATTTTCACATATACATTATCGCCAAATGTTGCTATTTTACGTGCTTCTTGTTCCATTGTTTCAAAATCATCCGCAAATACTTCGAATGATAGAGGCATATCTGGAATAGCGGCTACCGCAGCTTTGGCAAACTCATTATAATCACTAATGCCCGCTTTTTTCATCAAGCTTGGGTTCGTTGTAAAACCACTTACTTCTTTTGCTTCATAAGAAGCAACCATTTTATCTAACTCTGCCCCATCTGCAAACACTTTAATTCCCTCAATCATTGTAATTCCTCCTTGGATAATGTATTGAGTTCGGCGACTGCTAGTTATCGTAACAAATCGAGGAACTCGTGTAGAAAGAGCCAGCTACTGTTTAGACGTTGTATTGTTTTTCCTACAATCTAATCATAATGAAAGCGCTTTAAAAAATCAAGTTTTTAAACCGCGCTTATTAACCCGATTTATCAGGCGCTAATCGTTCTCCCTAAATGATAGGCTATTCGTTCACTTTGCTGATTGATTTCCTTAGTCAACGCTTGCGAAATGGCAACATAATAAGTTGTTTTCGTTTCGATTTTTTTTTGTTTTTAGATTATACGTGTATCTTTTTGTACCTACGATATTGCCGTTAACGAGACAGAAACAGTCGTTGGAGCATCCGCTGTGAGGCTGTATATCTGTCAGCGGTACAATCGTAACACACATTGCTGGATTATAAGGTCGCTTCAGTTGCTCATAAAGTGACGTATGGACATAGCGGACGCCCTCCCCTGTTAACTCCACAAGTCGGAGTACCCGTTCCTTTATAAGTGTTGCTACATATTTTTGGGTTAAAAGCGGGTTGAGCCCAAAGTATGCTGGGATGGTTGAAAGTGTTAATGCACCGTTTCGTAAAAATGTTTCTTTTATCAAAAAGTGATAGGCATCTTTTATGAGTTGTTCATTACTTTGAAAATGTTTTACAGTGGTCAAGCGATAGCGCAATGTTTGTGCGTGGGGGTGGAATTGGTGCAGATAACCGCTTCGTATGAGGGTTTCTAGTGTTTGTTGCAACGGAAACCGATGACCGGTAATGGGATAGCGTTGATGGATAATTGTTTGGATCGCAGTTAAATCCATCGTTGGCTGCTGTTGGAATAATTGTTTAATAATACGTGTTTCTTGGGCGTTTAACTGTGCTAGGTTATTTTGAGCGAAGGCGGTTTTGAAGGGAATTAAATAAGACGCGTGGGCTTGACTAAAAATAAAACTACCAGAGGACATCGTATAGTCAAACACGAGCTGTTGCTCGTATAAGCGATATAACTGCTCCGGACGATACTTGGGTAGTCGATTTAATAAAAATAGCTGTTCCTGTTGTAACACACCACCCATCTTTGTTCTTTTCAACGGATGTGCGTTTAAATACTGCTTAACCGTTTGTGTGGATTGGGGGCAATATAACTGGCGAAACAACGCTTGGCGTAGTTGTTGACGTGTAAGCTTTAGCATTGCAATCAACCTCCTTTGAACTATTAGCTAATTACAGTTAACAATAGTATAGCAAAAAACAGGCTCTTTTACGATTGATTTAAAAAAACACTCGCGCATTGTGAACGGGTGTTTTCGGTTTTAAACGTATCTATTTGCGATTTTAATTGACTAACGAACTTCCGCACCTAAACTATTTTTAAAATGATTTAGCGCCCACTGATGCCCTGTTTGGTTGAAACTAGCAACGCCCGCTTCATGAATCACCAATTTGTAACCTAGATTATAGGCTGAAACGGCTGTATGCAGCACACAGATATCGGTACACACACCAACCAAATGCAATTCACGGATGTTACGCGCTCTCAAATAAAGATCAAGTGTCGTTCCTACAAAGGCACTATAACGTGTTTTATCAAGCCATGTGACCGTTGCGTTCAATCGATGAGCCTCGTACCAGTTTTTGATCGACCGATATAAGTCTCTTCCCGCCGTCCCGTTGATATTATGGGCGGGAAAAAGTGTCGCTTCAGGATGATAGTCATCGTGCTCTATGTGACTATCCACTGCCATGATAATATCATCACGATTAACGGCAAAGGTTTCAAGGAGGTTGAGAATTGTTTCTTCAATCTCCTGTCCGGGTTGTCCGCAGGTTAAGGCGCCATCGTTCGCAACGAAGTCATTCGTATAATCGATGACGAGTAATGCTTTGTTCATTATTTAGCCTCCGTCTCTTAGTGTCTCTTGCCCTTCTATTATAGCAGAAGACGACGCTCTCATGGCAAAGAATGCCTGCTTTAAGCGCCTCACCGCTTCAGCATTATCACTTGTTTCTTGATTGATAACACTAAGACGGGCTTCAGTTGCTGCACCACCGAAGAGTGTTCCTGGCATCAACAATACCCCTGACTGTAACAAGCGATGATATTGTGCAGGTTTCGTACAAAAGCGCTGCTTCACCCATAAGTGGTAGCCGCCTTGAGTTGGGTTGAACGCGATTGTGTTTCCGAACTGTTCACGTAACTGCGTTTGAAACTGTTGCTGTGCCTCCTGCATCGTCAATGCTAACGTCTGCAAGTGATTTGCAAACGTCGGACTACTCATGAGATGATGCGCCATTACTTGTGGCAAGATACCGAGGCCAAATTCCATTTCACTCCGGGCTGTCGCTAACCGGTGAATGACTGTAGGTGGTGCGCAAAGCCATCCAATCCGCGTCGTCGAACCAGCTGTTTTCGATAATGAACCGATATAAATAACATTTTCAGGCGCCAACTGATAGAGCGGTGCTTGTTCCGGTGTTAATAGACCATATGGATCATCTTCCACAATCGGAATGTGTAACTGGCTACACGTTTTTACGAGCGCTTCTCTCCCCTGTTGTGACAAAATATTTCCGGTCGGATTTTGGTACATCGGATTAACGAATACCATCTTAATGCGATGCTTTTTATAGAGAGCCTCGAGCTGTGGTTGCCAATTATGACACTGTGCCATCGGTAACGGATAAATGCGGATGCCAGCTCCTTTAAACAAGGCTAACGAATATAAATATGATGGTGCTTCGACCGCAATCGCATCGCCAGGACTCAACAAACATTGGGTGATTAAATACAGTGCCTGCTGAGACCCTGACGTAATTAACAATTGTTCCGGCTTGACTGGCTGTGTTGATCGGATAGCAAACAAATTTGCTATCAAAGCTTTTAGCGGGGCATAGCCAGTGGGGTCGGCCTGTTGTTCCTCAGCGATTATCGTTGGCCACGACAATGGTGGTAGATCAATATGAGGTGTTAAGCGCAATGGTAAATCACCTGATGCAAAGTCAGTCACTTGCTTGTTCGTTTGTTTTTGAAGGCGCAGTTGCTCAAAGTATGGTTCTATCGGTAAGAACTGGCTCTGTTGCATGTAATGCCGCCAATTGGTCTGTGGCTGGTACATCTGCGGACTGAGGGCGGACGAAAGATAATAACCACTGCCGTGGCGTGCTGTTATCATCCCATGGGCAACTAACTCGGAAAAGGCTCGTTTCACCGTTGAACGATTGACATTGAGTTCTATTGCTAGCCCACGTTCAGTCGGGAGACGTTCTCCTGGTTGTAATGCACCTTGCTGTAACTTTTGCTCAATCAGTTGCATGATTTGTTGGTACTTTGGTAAGTGTGATGACGATTCTAATTGCCACATCGTTTAGCCCCTCCCACCTTGCATGAATATCACTACCTTAGCATACGCAACTGACAGATTCAATCCCAAAAGTGGGTGGTTCAATTGGACTGTAATTGGTTGTTGCTGTTTGGGGATGCTTCGCTATCATTAAGGGTAACACAATTAAAGGAGGCTATAACATGACAAAGACAATTGGTTCAGTAACGGTTAAGCGAGGAATGGCACAGATGCAAAAAGGCGGTGTCATTATGGATGTCATCAATGCCGAGCAAGCCCGGATTGCCGAACAAGCAGGCGCAGTTGCGGTAATGGCATTGGAACGCGTTCCCTCTGATATTCGGGCAGCCGGTGGTGTCGCACGGATGGCAGACCCAGGCATTGTAGCCGAAGTTATGGCGGCGGTCTCTATTCCCGTCATGGCAAAAGCGCGGATTGGACATAGCGCGGAAGCTCATGTTCTTGAAGCACTCGGAGTGGATTACATCGATGAATCCGAGGTGCTAACTCCTGCTGACGAAGAATACCACCTCTTGAAAACGGACTACACAGTGCCATTCGTTTGCGGTTGTCGTAATTTAGGTGAAGCCTTGCGACGGATTGGTGAAGGGGCTTCAATGTTACGAACGAAAGGCGAACCCGGAACCGGCAACATCGTCGAAGCTGTACGTCATCTTCGTCAACTTCACAAAGAAATGGCGACGCTAACGACCTTACCAGCTGATGAACTGATGGTCTTTGCTCGTGATATTGCTGCTCCTTATGAGTTAGTTCAAGCCATTCATGCGACGGGAAAACTGCCTGTTGTTAACTTTGCCGCCGGAGGTGTAGCTACTCCAGCCGATGCCGCCTTAATGATGTCACTTGGCGCGGATGGTGTTTTTGTTGGTTCCGGTATTTTTAAATCAGAAAACCCACTCCAGTTTGCCACAGCAATCGTACAAGCAACGACGCATTATACGGATTATCCCCTCATCGCTGAACTGTCGAAAAACTTAGGTGAACCGCTAAAAGGGATTGATATCCGTCAGCTCGCTGCTGCAGACCGCATGCAAGAAAGAGGCGTCTAAATGAAACGGATAGGCGTACTCGCCTTACAAGGAGCAGTGAGTGAACACCTTAGCCAGATTGACCATTTAGGTCATCAGCCCATCGCTGTGACTAAACCAGATCAACTCGCACACATTGATGCTCTGATTCTCCCTGGAGGCGAAAGCACGACGATTTACCATTTGCTTGAAACGAGAGGATTCATGCCCGTTGTAACACAGTGGCTCAAACAGCAACGGCCTGTGTTTGCCACCTGTGCAGGAATGATTATCTTAAGCCGCTTCAGCGCTAGCCAACTCGAGGCTAAGGTCGTTCGGAATGGTTTTGGTCGTCAAATTGCTAGCTTTGAAACAAAGGTGACCTTACAGCTAGGCAACGGTGAACGAACAGTCCCAGCGGTCTTTATCCGAGCGCCTTATTATGAAACAGTTGGTCCCGACGTACAGATTATGGCTCGCTATGATGATAAAATTGTCGCGATTGAGACGACTCATCTTATCGCCTGTGCCTTTCACCCAGAATTAACACCCGATACACAACTCCTCGCTTATTTTATCGACACAAAAGTTTCAGCTTTATCCTAATTAAAGAGCAACGCCTAGACATACTCGTCTTTGGCGTTGCTTTTGTGTGTGTTCAATTAAATTGCTAATGTAAGCGAGGGGTAAGCCTGCTTGTTGCTTACATAATCCGCTTAAACATTTTCTCCATCTCGTACACGGAGTATTTAATGACGACCGGACGTCCATGTGGGCAAGTAAAGGGATCATCGGCATAACGGAGGTCGTCAAGCAGTCGTTGCATATCTTCTGTGTTTAAATAATGGTTCGCTTTTATCGACTTTTTACAGCTCATCATAATCGCTGTTTTCTCACGAAACTTGGCAACATCGACCTTCGGATGAGCAAGCGCATCTTCAACGATGTCCCTAATAATCTCCTCAACGTCATCACTTGGGAACCACGTTGGGTATGAGCGCACGACAAAGCTCCCTTGGCCAAACGCCTCAATCTCAATGCCAATCTCACGAATTCGAGGGAGCACCTCTTGGAGACGGACCGCTTCATCCATCGGATAGTCGAGCACGAGCGGGATTAACAAACTTTGAGCAGTATGTGCCACTTCGCCAATTTTGACGCGGAAGTAATCGTACTTCATCCGTTCTTGGGCCGCATGCTGATCAATAATAAACAAACCTTCTTCGTTTTGAGCAAGGATGTATGTTGCATGCATCTGCCCAATCGGGTAAAGTTTTGCCATCCGTGGCGCACGTAATGTTGCGGCTGTTGCCCCCTGTTCAGTCACGTCTGTTTCAATTGGTTCATCGCCATATTGAATTGTTTGTTCTAAAAGAGCGTTTAAGTCATCGGTCAGCGGTTTTTCTTGCGATAATGGTTCCTCATGTAATGGTGCCATTGCTAGTCCTTCTGGCTGATACTGACGGGTTGTACCGCTAATCGCATCAAAATTAAAGCGCGCTTGATCATTGACAGGTTTAACCTGTGATTGTTGCTTGCTCTCTGGACCAGCTGGTATTAATCGTTCTGTCTTAAAGAGGTCTTTAATCGCACGACTAATTACTTGCCCGAGCTCTTTTTCTTTGCTTAAACGCACTTCTAGCTTCGAAGGATGCACATTAACATCAACAATTAACGGGTCCATCTCAATTTGCAAGACTGCAATCGGATAGCGTCCAATCGGTAACAGCGTATGGTAACCCTCTTGTATCGCTTTATGGAGCGCATAATTTTTGATATAGCGTCCATTGACGATTGTTGATATGTACTGACGTGAGGCCCGGCTGATTTCCGGCAACACGAGATAGCCTTGAATGTCAAAATCGTTCGTACTAATTTTAAGCGGCTTAGCTTTTTGGGCAATTGCTAACCCATAGATTTGCGAGATGACCTGTTTTAAATTGCCGTTACCAACCGTCCGAATGATGGACTTGCCATCATTGACGAGTCGAAATGAAATCGTCGGATGCGACAAAGCAAGGCGGTTGATTATATCAGTAATATGACCAAGCTCTGTCGGTAGGCTCTTAATGTATTTCAAACGAGCGGGTGTATTATAAAACAAGTTTGCCACCTTGATTTCTGTACCTTTACGCGCTGAGGCCGATTCATGAACTTCCTCAACACCACCTTTGATGACAACATGTGTGCCAACTGCACCAGTTGAAGTCGTTAACTCAAGTTCAGCAACCGAGGCAATACTCGGTAAGGCCTCACCTCTAAAACCAAGCGTACCAATCCGAAACAAGTCGGCTTTCGTACGAATTTTACTCGTCGCATGCCGAGAAAAAGCGAGCGAGACGTCGTCGGCTTCAATGCCATTACCGTTATCAATTATGGTGATGCATTTGAGCCCCGCTTCTTCGATTAAAACATCGATTACGCTCGCGTGGGCATCAATCGCATTTTCAACGAGCTCTTTAACGACCGATGCCGGTCGCTCAACCACTTCTCCAGCTGCTATTTGATTAGATAGTATATCTGGTAATTGTTCGATACGATTCATTCGTTGTTCCCCCTTGAGACACAATTCTTTTCTTTTAGAATAAGCTCTTTTATTGATTTGTGCAAGTGAGTGTAGTGAACAACGATGAAATTAAAGACACAAAAAAAGCAAACGTTGCTTTTTTATCACCTCCACACATTTCTGACATATTAATCCTATAACTTCTATTGTAATTGGTAAATAAAGAAACTTAAATTTCCCAACAATTATTTATATACTAAAAAGAAAGAAGGAATCAACATGCAATGGCGTTTCCCTGCGTATGCCAAAATGATTTACCTCTATTTAGCCATTTCTTTCAGTGTGACCTTACTCCGTTTTGCGGCCCTCCCCTTTTTATTGCTCTTTTTACTCAACACACAGCGCTATACGACCACCGAGGTTGCGTTCTTATTGATGTTGTCACCACTCGTACAACTGTGCGTGATTTTATTTTCAGCCAATGTGATTGATCATCTCTCCGTCCGTTGGGCCACAATCGTAGCCCTTCTATTCCCCATGTGCGGTTATCTTCTCGTTGTGCAAGTTCATTCCTATCAGTTGCTAATTTTCGCCCTTGTACTCGCTGGCATTGGGTGGGCGATTTACAATCCGTTAGTGATGGCCACTTTAACGAAGTACGCCACCGACGAGCAATTGAACGATGTGATGGGCCTCCATTATTGGGTTGCCTGTATCGCAAGTGCCTTAGGCCCGTTGCTTGGGGTCATCCTTGGTGCCGGTTCATCCGCCTTACCGTTTTATTGTTTCAGCCTCGGATTACTCATTTTAGCCGTGATTGTACGGATTGCCGTGCCCGCTACGAAGAGCACAGCAACTGACGAAAAACGACGGTTACAATTTTTCAGCGATATGCGTACCAATTTAACCGATAAGGCAGCCCGGTACTTATTTGGTGTCTTCTTCTTCACAGCTTTTATTGGTGTACAGTTTGAATCAAGTTTCGCCCTTCATCTTAAACAGTTGTTTGGTGCTGCTGCCGTGGCACAATTAGCCGTTTTTTTAACAACCATGACCTTAACGACGGTTTGCTTACAACCGCTCTTTATCATGTGGCTCAAAAAAGTGAGTACCACCCGACTGCTATTGTTAGATTAGCTCCTGTATGCCTGCGGAATCGCCTTGTTTTATTGGAGCAATCGTTCTTTTGCCGTCATCATCGTCGGGATTGTCTTAGCTCTAGCGGCCCTTTTAGGCACTCCCCGTTTGCTAAGTCTCAATGCGCGCTTAGGTCCACCCGAACTAAAAACAAGCTACTTTGCCTTTACGACGTTGGCAGCTCAGCTCGCCTTTTTTGTCGGTCCGGTCGTCGGCCTCAGTATTTATCAATATCAGACTGCGCTGCTGTTTTATGTCTTAATTGGCTGCGCCTTACTCTATGGCCTGTGTGCCATCAAAAGTCAAACCGAATCGACGCGGCTCTAACTATACGTAAAAACAGTACCAACTCATGAGAGAAGGTACTGTTCAGCTTGTAGACAGCGTCAACATAAACGCCAAGGTGTTCTACTTAAACTCTTTTTGCAATTGATACAATGCCATCATTGCTTCCATCGGTGTCATCGTCAATAAATCGAGACCATTGATTTTAGCGCGTAGCTTCGCTTCTATCGGTGGAGTTGGTTCAGGTTGTGGTTCCGTCACGCTAAAGAACGACAGCTGCGTTTCATCTTCAACATAAAGTGGGGCTTTTTCAGCCAATGGTATGGCAGTTGGAGCTGCTGAAGGTGTGACAAGTTGATCCTTTTGTTCAAGCTCATGTAAAATCGTATCCGCCCGCTCGATTAAGGTGGTCGGTAAATTTGCTAACCGCGCCACATGAATACCATAACTTTGATCAGCAGGGCCTTCTTCTATTTTATGCAAGAACACAACCTTACCCGCTTCTTCGATTGCTGCTACGTGCACGTTATACAGTGCTGCTAACCGATCAGAAAGGCTGTTAGTTCATGGTAATGTGTTGAAAAGAGCGTTTTAGCATGGACGTGCTCATCGATGTATTCAATCATCGCTTGAGCCAAGGCCATCCCGTCATAGGTTGCTGTGCCTCGTCCAATCTCATCGAACAAAATCAAACTGTCAGCCGTTGCGTTTTGAATCGCATTATTGGCTTCAAGCATTTCGACCATAAAGGTACTTTGGCCTGAGATTAAATCATCGGCCGCCCCTATTCGCGTAAAGACTTGGTCAAAAATCGGTAACACAGCCGCCGTGGCTGGCACTTGGCAACCAACCTGAGCTAAAATGGCCATTAAAGCGATTTGGCGCATATACGTACTCTTACCAGACATGTTAGGTCCGGTAATCAATAACAGTTGGCGCTCATTGTTCATTAAACAGTCATTGGCGACATAACTTTGATGACCTAATACCTTCTCAACGACAGGGTGCCGACCCGCTTCAACATGCATTTCACGATTGTTTGAAAAAGTCGGTCGCACAAATTGCTGTGCCTCGCTGACCGTTGCAAAACTTTGAAGCACATCGATTTCACTTATACCCTTCGCTAAGGCTTGTAACGGTTCGATAAAGGCTTTCACCGTTTCACGCAGTTCAACAAATAAACTGTACTCCAAGGCGAGACTCTTTTCTTCCGCCTCCAAAATAATCCGTTCCTTTTCTTTCAGTTCGGGTGTAATAAAACGTTCGGCGTTCGATAACGTCTGTTTGCGTTCATAGCGTTCCTCGGGGACATTTGCCAAATGGGAGCGTGTAATTTCGATGTAGTAACCAAACACACGGTTATACCCAATCTTTAGGTTTTTGATGCCGGTTACTTCACGTTCTTGCTGCTCGAGGGCAGCGAGCCATGATTTACCATTATGCATCGCGTCTTGATAGACATCGAGTGTCTCGTTATACCCTTGACGTATCATGCCACCGTCTTTAATCGTTACCGGTGGCGTGTCAACGACCGCTTGCTCGAGTAAATCGCGTAAGTCGGCCACTGGGTCAAGCTGTTCTCCGAGCTGTTGCAAGTTCGCATCTGCCATTTTAGCGAGGACCGCTTTAATAGCTGGGACTTGTTGCAACGATTGACGTAATTGTACCAAATCGCGCGCATTAACATTGCCATAAGCAACCCGCCCACTGAGGCGTTCGAGGTCATACACTTGTTTTAAAGCTGTTTGCAATTCTTGACGTTCAAAGAAGAACTGAATGAAAGCAGCGACATTATCTTGGCGTTGCTCAATTTTAGCTCGGTCAATCAGTGGACGATCAAGCCATTGTTTTAACATTCGCCCGCCCATTGCTGTCTCAGTTTCATCAAGTAACCAGAGTAAGGTCCCTTGACGTCCTTTACCGCGGATTGAATCGGTAATTTCGAGGTTGCGTTTCGAATAATAATCAATCTTCATGAAGCGGTTCAGCTCATAATGCGTCGCCGGTTGCAAATGACTCAAATCACGCTTTTGTGTTTCATCCAAATAACTTAACAGCCGTGAAACTGCCTGCAGTTCAACATCGTTAATTGTTTCGCCAAATAATTTATGGTGCGATGTACCACAGGTGACACTATCATTATGTGAAATCATCGCGTTTAACTGGAGACGAATTTGTTCAAGGAGACCTTCGTCGGTTGACCGTGCGACAATGACTTCAGTCGCATGTATCGTACTCAACTCATTCAATAGCTTTTGGTCGTCCACTTCAAAATAAGTTGTTGCCATTTCACCTGTCGATAAATCACAATAAGCTAGGCCGTACTGATTAGAAGGATGGTGCACGATCGCAGCTAAATAATTATTTTCTTTTTCATTAAGACCGTTGCGGGCCATTAACGTCCCTTGCGAGATAACTTGAACAACCTCACGCTTAACCATCCCTTTTGTTAGCTTCGGATCTTCCACCTGTTCACATAAGGCGATTTTATAGCCTTTGTTGACCAAACGATCGATGTAACCTTGTACCGCATGGTAAGGCACACCACACATAGGGATTTTGCCCTGGTCACCACCATCACGTGCTGTTAACGTGATTTCTAACAATTGCGAAGCCTTCGTGGCATCCTCAAAGAACATCTCATAAAAGTCACCTAACCGGAAAAAAAGAAAGGCGTCTTGATGCTGCTCTTTTATTTTAAGATATTGTTGAATCATCGGTGTATATGCCATTTCTGTCCTCTCCTTTATCGGTTAGTCGGTTCTTCCATTTCGTTATTCACTGCTAGTGTCATGTTCCGCATCATCAATTGCAGCAATTCATTAACATCCACCTGTGATTGACGGAATTGCTGTACAATCGGTAATTCGTTGATGCTCGCTTGAATGGCATCAATTTCATCATTGATTGCCTTTGCAGCATTCACTTTTTTATAATGTTCTAAGTTAACCACTTCTTTTTGCAACGCTTTAATGCTTGCAATACGAGTGGCGATTTTTTGATTGTTTTCAATCTGTTTTTCGACTTCACGATAAAAAGCCACTTCTTCTGTACGTTGTATCGCTGCAGTCAGTTCAGCTGTTTTGTTGAGAATATCTTCTTCTGAAAACATACGCTACCTCCTATTCAGGTCGAAACGGATGATCTTCATTAATGACGATACGCTCAATCCGTTTCGCTAACCCTGTTTTTTGATCGATATCGACCAAAGTGCCACTCAAAGTCGTACGTCCTTCTTTTGGTACCTCGAAGCGTGTCGGCATCTGCGTTAAAAAGCGACTAATGACCGCTTCTTTATTCATTCCAAGACAAGCATCGTATGGCCCAGTCATACCAACATCGGTAATGTAAGCTGTGCCACGTGGTAAAATACGTTCATCGGCTGTTTGTACATGGGTATGTGTACCGACAATGGCAGAAACACGGCCATCCAAGTAAAAACCCATCGCTTCCTTTTCACTCGTTGTTTCAGCATGAAAATCAACGAAGATTAGATCGGTACGTTCCCGTGCTTCAGCAATAAGTTCATCGGCTTTTCGAAACGGGTCGTCTAAGTCTGCTAAAAAAGTCCGGCCTTGTAAATTAATAACCGCAACCTCAATGTCGTTGTAGCGCACATAGGCAAGTCCTTTACCGGGTGTTCCTTCAGGGAAGTTAGCCGGACGAATGAGGCATTTAGCCTCATCGATAAACTCTAAAATGTCACGATTATCCCATGTATGGTTCCCCATCGTAATCATTTGTGCCCCATCAGTCATGAATTTTTTGTAAATCTTTTCAGTAATTCCACGCCCACTTGCTGCGTTCTCGCCATTAACAATTGTTACATTTGGTTTATGTTTTTGTTTCAACAAGGGTAAGTAAGTTGAAATCATATCTCTCCCTAATGAACCCACAACATCACCAATAAATAAAATACGCATAGTCACTCTCCTCTATAGTTAACCTGTTAGCATAAGCGCTTGCTAAAGCATAACGAACAGGCTTTCTGTCTTCTTGATTATAGCAAATTAAGCGCTCTTTTAATAGAAGCCCCTTTCCGCTTTTGTAAAAAAATGATAAACAAGAAATTATTTCAAAAAAGAAGCGACTTTAGGACAGTTATTAGTGTATCTCAAATCAAGAGATATGCTAAAATTAACTTATTACTGAAGGAGGATTCAACAATGAAAAAAATCGTACTCTTATTAACACTCTGTTTAGCTTTAACAGCACTCGCTGCCTGTGGCTCAAAAACAGAAAAAGACACAGCTGAATCAACTGCAAAAACCGAAAAAGAGGCCAAACCAAACTTAGTGCAACTGGATACCAAAGTTGCCAAAGGTGAACCTGTTGCAACAATCGAAACGTCTGAAGGAACAGTGAAAATTAAACTATTCCCGAAAGAAGCACCAAAGGCAGTTGAAAACTTTATCACCCATGCGAAAGAAGGTTACTACGATGGCGTCTTATTCCACCGTGTTATCGATAACTTCATGATTCAATCAGGTGACCCTAAAGGTGATGGAACTGGTGGCGAAAGTATTTGGGGGAAACCATTTAAAAATGAAATTTCTAATAACCTCTATCACTTCCGTGGGGCATTAGCTATGGCCAATGCCGGTGCTGATACAAACGGCTCACAGTTTTACATCGTTCAAAATAGCTTTTTAGCTGATACTGATATCCAAAACCAAAATGTTTCGTATGCTGACAATGTGGTTGAAGCCTATAAAAAACTAAAAGGTGTCCCTTCGTTAGATGGGTCATACACTGTTTTTGGTCAAACAATTGAAGGCTTAGATATCGTCGATAAAATTGCTGAAACTAAAACAGCAACTGGTGATCGTCCCGAAAAAGACATTACAATTAAAACAATCAAAATCACTGAGTAACGAATGAAACGAGGAATGAAGCATGTCAATCACTGACTATTTGGCGTCGATTGATGACAAACGGCGCCCAGCTTTTCAACATCTGTTTGACCGTGTGACCCAAGCAATACCGGTAGGTTTTGAATGCGTCATGCAGTACAACATGCCTACCTTTGTTGTGCCACTCGATCGCTACCCAGCTGGATATCATGTTTCGCCAAACACGCCATTACCCTTTATTAGTCTTGGCGTACAAAAACAGCACATCGCCATCTATCATTTAGGGTTAACACTCGATACCGCTCTATTTGACTGGTTCGTAAGCGAATACGCGAAGGTGATGCCAACAAAGCTCAATATTGGTAAAAGTTGCATTCGTTTCACTAATGTCAACACGATACCAATCGATTTAATTGAGCAACTTGTTCGCAAGCTAACGGTAGTGGACTACCTTACATTATATGAAACAAGTCGTTAAAAAAAGGAGTAAACCATTCGGTTTGCTCCTTTTTTATGACCGCTAGGTCGTAACAGACTGACGCTCACATCGAACAAAAAAACCACTTTTCAGTGGTTGTCTGCGGTTTCTCATTTGTCTATTGTATAAAGAGATGATGCCACATCCTTTATGCATACAAGTATAATACATTAATCTGTTGTTAACAAATGATAACAGGTTTTCGTCAGAATTTAATCTATAATTAGTTTGTTTCATTTTTTTGAGTACAGCTTCTCTTTCTGGCTTACCTATCAGTTCGCCTAAACTAGCGTTTCTTGGAGCTGGATTGCGCTAACAATCTTGCCATTGCTATCCACCACCTAATAACCTTTTAAGTTTCTGATGATTCTAAAAAATCGATAAATACCTTAGTGGCGAGGAATTGGTCGCTCTTATTAAACATCTTCGAATGAATCCTTTAAATGAACGAAAGCTGACATGGTGAAATTTTTAGCCCTCACTGGTTTACGCTACGGTGAATTAGTTGCTCTACAAACAAATAATCTTCTCGAAAATGCCATTTCTATCGATGGTACCATCCATTTTCATTCAACAACCTATGACTCCCCCATTCGCACGACACCAAAAACCCAAGCAGCTAATCGAATTGTGCCTCTCCCTGAAAAAGCCAATCAAATACTCAACAAAATTTTAGCCGAGATTGAATTTTTAAAACAAAACAATCACTATATGGATAAAGATTATGTCTTTACTCACATTAACGGTCTACCTATTGATTATCGCACCTTTGCCCCGATATTAAAAAAAGCAGCGCGCGATGCAGGCATAACCAAAAATGTAACAAGTCATTATTTACGTCATACGCATGTCTCTATTTTGGCTGAACTAAATGTTCCAGTGAAGGCCATTATGGATAGGAGTGGACATAGTGATGCGTCCACAACACTCGAAATTTATACGCATGTGACCGAACAAATGTCAGAAAATCTCATCGATAAACTTGATTCTTTTGATTACTAACTTTTTTTCTGCCCCATTTCTGCCCCATAGGAACCAAATCGCACAAAAAAAGCCGACCAAACGTTAATCTGGCGGGCTTTTAATCGTATACTAATATAGTTCGAGATATTGTTCTTGCTCCCATGCATGAACGGTAGTACGGTAAGAATCCCATTCGAGATTCTTCAACTCAACAAAGTTAGCATAAATATGTTCACCTAAACCATCGATAACCGTTTGATCTGTTGATAAAGCTTCAATGGCACGGCTTAAATCACTTGGTAAATGATCAATGCCATTTTCTGCTAATTCTTCAGCCGTCATACTGTAGATGTTGCGATCAACTGGAGCGGGTACTTCTAATTGACGTTTAATGCCATCTAAGCCGGCGCGTAAAACAACTGCCATTGATAAGTATGGGTTAGCCGACGGATCGACACTCCGTAATTCAACACGCGTTGATAAGCCACGTGATGATGGAATACGTACTAATGGGCTACGGTTTGATGCTGACCAAGCAATATAGCTCGGTGCTTCATAACCAGGCACAAGGCGTTTATATGAGTTAACGGTTGGGTTAGTAATCGCAGTATAACCTTTTGCATGATGTAAAATACCTGCAATAAATTGATAGGCTTTTTCACTCAAGCCATCCTTGCCTTTTTCATCGTAAAAAGCATTGCCTTTTTCGTTGAATAATGACATGTTAAAATGCATTCCTGATCCGTTAATACCGTAAATTGGTTTTGGCATAAAGGTTGCATGTAAACCATGTTTACGAGCAATTGTTTTAACAACTAATTTAAATGTTTGGATGTTGTCACAAGCTGAGACTGCATCGGCGTATTTCCAATCGATTTCATGTTGACCAGAAGCTACTTCATGATGTGATGCTTCGATTTCAAAGCCCATCGATTCAAGCTCAAGTACGATGTCACGACGGCAATTTTCACCTAAGTCAGTGGGCGCTAAATCAAAGTAACCAGCATTGTCATTTAACTCTAACGTTGGTTTGCCATTTTCATCTAGTTTAAACAAAAAGAATTCCGGCTCAGGTCCTAAGTTAAACGAGGTAAATCCTTCTGCTTTCATTTCTTCAAGCACACGTTTCAAGTTCATACGGGGATCCCCAGCAAATGGTTGCAGATTCGGTGTATAAACATCACAGATTAGGCGAGCGACCTTCCCTTTTTCAGCAGTCCAAGGAAAAATTACCCAGGTGTTAAAGTCAGGATAGAGTAACATATCACTCTCTTCAATACGAGTAAAACCGTCGATTGATGAACCATCGAACATCATTTTGTTACTGAGCGCCTTGTCTAATTGACTAACTGGCACCTCAACATTTTTAATCGTACCGTTAACATCTGTAAACTGTAAACGAATGAACTTCACATGCTCTGCTTCTGCAATTGCTAATAAATCCTCTTTTGAATAACTCATTTAACTTCCTCCTCATAATAGGTTGTTGCTCTATTTATTGAACGTATTGCTTTTGTGCGGTTGTTGCCTGAATGGACCTGAATTCAAAATTTCATCACGTAATAACCGTCGTGCTTTGGCATCTTCTGTACGATGAGCGTCTTTACGACGTTTGTAAATGTCACGTACCTCCGCGATTGAGTAACCTTCGTCAAGATAATCTCTTATTTCTAATAAGCGATCAATATCATCGAGCGAAAATAAGCGGTGATTACCTTCGTTCCGATCAGGTGTAATGAGTTGTTGCTCCTCATAATAACGTATTTGGCGAGCGCTGAAGTTCGTTAATTTCATAACGGATCCCATCGGGAAAACAGCAAACGTTCGTCTAATTTCTCTACCAGCCACACTGATCACCTCGTTAGTTAATCGTCATCAAAACTTGATGATACTGTTAGTTTACTCGACTTTAATTTGAAACACAATATTTTGCGTAAGATAATCTAACATTGTGAAAGCATTTTGTTACTTTTTATTACAAATGTCTAGCCCAATTCTTAAATTCTAACAAAAAAAGCTAGTCCTCGAATGAGGACTAGCTACAGACTAAAGACAAACGCTCTTCGAAGGCTCGTGTTTCCGACAACGAAAGTTCAAGGACTGCTCGAATCACCCTTTAAATTTTCGAACTAACGCCTCTGCTTTTTGATGCAATTGCGGATCAGTCGCATCAAGCCAAACAACATTCATCCGATTATTAAACCAAGTCAATTGACGTTTAGCATACTGACGCGAACGTTGTTTAATCAGCTCAACCATCGTATCATACGAAAGTTGTCCATCAATATAAGCTAACACCTCTTTGTAACCAATGGCCTGAGCGGCTGTGTTAGCCGTTAATACTGGACGAAGGCTCCGGACTTCTTCTACTAAGCCCTCAGCCATCATCAAATCAACACGGGCATTGATTCGTTGATAGAGCAGTTCACGATCCATTTTCAAACCAATAATTAAATGTCGATAATGTGGTGCTGGTGGTTCAGGCTGTTGTTGTGAAAACGGCTTACCACTCGTCATACTCACTTCAATTGCCCGGATCACACGACGTGTATTATTCGGATGAATTGTTTCAGCTGCAACGGCATCGACTGCTTGTAATCGTTCAAATAAAACCTGATTCCCCGCAGTCGCAAGTAAGGTTTCAAGCTCTGCTCGCAACTGCCGATCTTCGGTAATATTTCCCAATTTAAAGTCATAGAGTAAGGACTGTACATATAACCCGGTGCCACCGACGATTAATGGTGTCATCGTTTGTGGCAGCTGATCGATGATTGCTCGTGCTGTTGTAACGAATTGTGAAACATCATAGTCAGTTGACGGTTCAACGATATCAATCATATGGTGGCGCGCAACTGCTTGTTCGGCGCTAGACGCCTTAGCAGTACCAATATCCATCTGACGATAAATTTGCATCGAATCGCCACTAATAATCTCAGCCTGCATGATTTTTGCTAAATGTAAACTGAGTGCGGTTTTCCCAACCGCTGTCGGCCCGATAATGGCGACGACGGAATGTTTACTCATGAGTCTTCGCCCTTTCCATCTCGGCTTTAATTTCAGCAGCAAGGAGGGGATAGTCGGTCATAAAACCAGTCACCTGTGGGTTGGCAAAGCACGAACGCATCTCTTCGGCTTTATTGATAGTCCAATACCGTGTTTTATAACGCGATTCCCAATTTGCTGCCTTTTGTCGTAAGTAGTAAGGCGGATGCAATGCATCCGCTTTAACTTTTTTGGCCCATTTTAAGCCAGACTTTAAATTGCGCTTAATCAGCACGTTTAAATTGGCACGTTTATCCTTACGACGCAGACGTCTTAAGGTTTTAAAGTTGAACGAACAAAAAATAACGGTTAGATTCCCTTGTTTGTGTTGCAATAACCGCAACACTTTTCGTTCAATCCCCCGGTATCGATTGACATCGGTTTTAAGCTCGATATTCAAGGTCATCCCACTCGTATTCAACAGATCAAGCACTTCTTCAAAGGTAGGAATGACTTGTAACTCGCCCTCATACACACCGGCATTAAACTGGCGCAAATCTGCTAAACGATAATCTTTAATCGCGCCGGTTCCGTTCGTCGTGCGGTCAATCGTATCGTCATGCATGACAACAAGCTGACCGTCTTTCGTGAGGTGAACATCTAATTCAATGCCTGTAATCGGCAAACCGAGACACGCCTTAAAAGCTGCCAGTGTGTTTTCTGGGTGTGTACCTTTGGCGCCACGATGGGCAAAAATTTCAGTCATACACAGTCTCCTCTCTTTATTTTGAAAGTTTCGGTGCAGGATTGAGCCAGGCAGCGATTGCTTGCCCATCCTCGATTTCGTCTAAAACGAATGAGCCATTTGAATAACGATCGGTGACACTATTAACAGTTTGAACCTCAACATCAACAGTTGTATCATTCGCTGTTAAGATAGTGACACTGTCTTCTTTGGCAACAGATAACATGGCAATGTAACGATGTGGTTTCGCCTTCAGTTCACGTAACATCAACAACCCACGTAAAGCACGGGATTGCAGTTCAAGGTGTTTCTCATTGAAACGTTTAACTGAACCTCGTTGAGTCACTAACAAGAGATCGTGTCCTGCCGCCAGTTTAACAGCACCAATTACAAAATCGTCTGGTTTGAGGTTGATGCCTTTAACCCCACTTGTTCGTACATTGGCAAGTGGTACTTCATTCAAAGCAAATGTTAGGTTATAGCCTTTATTCGTCGTAAGACTCACTTTATCACTATCATTAGCAACAAAGACAGTCACTACCGAATCAGCGCCTTTTAATTTAACCCCTGTTAAACTACGCGCATAACGTTGCGGCTGGTATTGATCCAACGTACTACGTTTAATCATCCCATTTGCAGTCGTAAAGACAACGGCTAACTCGGTGCTAAAGTCTTTCAATGGCAAGACGGCAACGATACGCTCACTGCTATCAGCGTTCGCCAAGTGACTGACGTGTTCGCCGAGATCCTTCCAACGAATATCGGTCAATTCATGTACTGGTCGGTACACGTAGTTCCCTTTATCCGTAAAGACGACGACAAAGTCCATCGTATTCATTTGTTGGGCAAAAACGACGTGGTCATTTTCTTTCATCGCAAGATCAGATACACCTGTTGAAGCGCTGAATGAACGTAAGCCCGTACGTTTAATATAGCCGTGGGCGGTGACGCTTACCATCACTTCCTCACTGGCAACTAACACGGTACGGTCGATTTTGAGTTCCTCGATTTTTTCTTCTATGACAGAACGACGCGGATTAGGGAATTTTTTGTTGATGGCTTTGAGACCGTTGACTAATGTCTGGTTCAAGACTTTCACATCGCCTAAAATCGCCTCCAGTTGAGCGATCTTATCCGATAATTCTTTCCCTTCAGCTTGTAACTCTGTAATATCCGTATTTGTAAGACGGTATAATTGCAAGGTTACAATCGCTTCTGCTTGTTCAACTGAAAAAGCAAAGGCTGCCACTAAGTTTTCTTTTGCGTTTTTCTTGTCTTTCGATGACCGGATCATCGCAATCACTTCATCTAGAATCGATAAGGCTTTCATCAACCCTTCGATGATATGTTGACGATCACGTGCTTTTTTTACATCATAAATTGACCGACGGGTGATGATTTCTTGCTGATGTTTAATATACGCATCGATAAAGCCTAAAATGCCATTTAAACGTGGGCGTTTATCATCAATTGCCACCATATTAAAGTTATAAGATACTTGCAAATCCGTATTTTTGTATAAATAATTTAAAATTCCTGTGACATTAACGTCTTTTTTGAGTTCGATTGCGATCCGGAGTCCGGTACGATCACTCTCATCACGCACTTCTGAAATCCCTTCGACTTTTTTATCAAGACGAAGCTCATCAATTCGTTTAACCATATTGGCCTTATTAACCTCGTATGGAATTTCGGTCACAATAATTTGTTGACGGCCACTACGAATTGTTTCAATCTCGGTTTGCGAACGAATGAAAATTTTACCTTTACCAGTTGTGTAAGCATCTTTAATGCCTTTGACCCCTTGAATAATACCACCCGTTGGAAAATCCGGTCCAGGGATAATAGTCATAATGTCATCAATTGAACAGTTGGCATGTTTTAATCGATAAATGACGGCTTCAATGACTTCGCCTAAATTATGCGGTGGAATATCGGTCGCATAACCAGCCGCAATACCAGTTGCCCCGTTCACGAGTAGGTTCGGGAAATGAGCTGGTAAAACTGTCGGTTCTTTGGTCGTTTCATCAAAGTTATCAATCATCTCAACCGTGCCTTTTTCAAGGTCTTGTAATAAGTGTGCCGACAGTGAACCGAGTCGTGCTTCGGTATAACGCATTGCTGCTGCTGAATCGCCATCGAGGCTACCATTATTCCCGTGCATTTCAATTAACGGCATCCGGTTTTTCCAGTCTTGGCTCATTCGTACCATTGCTTCGTACACGGATGAATCACCGTGAGGATGATAGTTACCGATAACGTTACCGACTGTTTTAGCCGATTTACGGAATCCTTTTTCGCTCGTGTTACCTTCAGCATACATTGCATATAAAATTCGACGTTGCACGGGTTTTAAACCGTCACGAATATCTGGTAAGGCACGTTCTTGAATAATATATTTACTATAACGACCGAAACGGTCGCCAACGACTTCTTCTAACGGTAAGTCTTGAATACCATCATGAATTGGCATCGGAATCCCCCTCAATCATTACGTTTTCGTTTTCTAAAATACTTTGATCATCTTCTAATGTAAACTCGACGTTACCTTCAATCCAACGACGACGCGGTTCGACCTTGTCACCCATTAGCGTTGAAATCCGACGTTCTGAGCGCGCCATGTCGTCAATTCGTACACGAATAAGCGTGCGTGATTCAGGGTCCATTGTGGTCGACCATAATTGATCGGCGTTCATTTCACCTAAACCTTTGTAACGCTGAATAACATAGCCACGGCTAAAGTTTTTCAAAACGGTTTCTAGTTCTTCATCGGTCCAAGCGTATTCAATCACTTCTTTTTTACCGATTCCTTTGCTGACCTTATAAAGCGGTGGTAAGGCGATGTATACCTTCCCAGCTTGGATTAACGGCAGCATGTAGCGGTAGAAGAAGGTCAAGAGCAAGACTTGAATATGTGCCCCATCGGTATCGGCATCGGTCATGATGATGACTTTATCATAGTTACAGTCAGCAATATCAAAATCAGCGCCAACACCAGCACCGATTGTATGAATAATCGTGCTAATTTCTTCGTTTTTCATAATATCAGCCAATTTTGCTTTTTCGGTATTAACAACCTTACCTCGTAGCGGCAAGACAGCTTGAAAGCGACGATCACGTCCTTGCTTCGCTGAACCACCAGCCGAATCCCCTTCGACTAAATACAATTCGTTTTTCATCGGGTTACGCGATTGAGCCGGCGTTAATTTACCAGATAGCAAGGTATCGCCACGCTTACGTTTCTTACCGTTACGAGTATCCTCGCGGGCCTTACGGGCTGCATCACGGGCCTGTTGTGCTTTTACTGATTTACGGATTAATAATTGACTTACTTCAGGGTTTTCGTTTAAGAAATACGCCAATTGTTCCGATACTACCGCATCAACGGCCGCGCGGGCTTCAGAAGTACCGAGTTTTTCTTTCGTCTGTCCTTCAAACTGTAAATATTCTTCTGGCACACGAATCGAAATAACAGCTGACATTCCTTCGCGAATATCACTACCTTCGAGGTTTTTATCTTTTTCTTTTAATAAGCCAATGCGACGGGCATATTCATTCATCACACGGGTCATAGCCGCTTTTGCACCTGATTCATGCGTCCCACCACCCTTTGTGCGGACGTTATTAACGAAACTTAACAATGTTTCTGAGTAACCATCGTTAAATTGGAAGGCCATTTCAATTTCCATATTTGTATTGACGCCTTCCATCACAACAGTATCATGCAACACTTCTTTATCTTCGTTTAAATATGTGACAAAGGCCGCAATCCCTTCTTCGTAATGAAAACTGTCGCTTTTATCATCTTCACGTTCATCGGTTAAATTAATTTCAACGCCTTTCAATAAAAAGGCTGACTCTCTTAAACGTTCACTTAAAACATCGTAATTGTACGTAATTGTAGAAAAAATGGTTGCATCTGGTTTAAAATGCATCGTTGTTCCAGTGCATTTTGTCTTGCCTTTTTTAACGAGTTTTGTAACTGGAACACCACCATTTTTAAATTGTTGCTCGTATTCATAGCCATCGCGGTAAACTGTAACGGTTAACCACTCACTGAGGGCATTGACAACCGAGGCACCAACACCATGTAAACCACCTGAGGTTTTATAGCCACCTTGGCCGAACTTACCCCCGGCATGGAGAATCGTCAAAATGACTTCGACTGTCGGTTTACCAGAACTATGCATTCCAACTGGCATCCCTCGTCCTTCATCACTAACGACGATGCTATTATCTTTTTTTATCGTAATGTCGATTTTTTTACCAAAGCCAGACAGCACTTCGTCGACTGAGTTATCGACGATTTCATACACTAAATGGTGCAAACCGCGCGCATCCGTTGAGCCAATATACATCGCTGGACGTTTACGAACAGCTTCTAAGCCTTCTAAAATTTGAATGGAATCATCGTTATATTCGGTTGTTTTTTTTACCAATCCTAAACAGCGCCTTTCTATCTTGGAGTGTTTGCCTTTGCAAACGTTTGTTCGTCTTTAAAAATAACAAAGATTGACTTGTTTTGTCAAACAATGTTCGGTACAGCCTTTGTTAAAACTATCTTTTGATTGTAAGTTGTTTTAAAAAAATAACTCTCTACTATTTAGTGTAACCGATTACGCTCAAAAAATCACCGTAATATCGCGGTTCTTTTTTTAGATTATCGCTAATGGGCATCTTTTGTCAATAGCTACGAAAGCTTAGTATACACCACTTAGTAGTCGTATCACAAACAAAATCACTATTTATTTGAAACCAATCAGTTTCTTATGACTTACTACTAACAGTTCCTGTCATTAATTGGTGCCGTAACGAAAATAATCGTTCCAATTCCTTACGGTTTCAACTATAATGAAGGTGTTACGTACTTTTAAAGAGAAGAGGAATTCGTATGAATTATGCCATACAAGTGATTGCACTCATACTTGTCGCTTATTTAATCGGATCATTTACAGCAGGCTTGTGGATTGGTAAATGGTTTTTCAAAAAAGATATTAGAGATTACGGTAGCCGTAACCTTGGCGCTACAAACTCATTTCGTATATTAGGTGTTAAAGCGGGCATCATCGTGATGATAATTGATGTCCTGAAAGGGACATTAGCAACCTTAATTCCGGTTTGGTTAGATGTGCCTGTTAACCCATTGTTGATTGGTTTATTTGCAGTCATCGGTCATATTTACCCTGCTTACGCAAAATTAAGAGGTGGCAAAGCTGTTGCAACGTCAGCAGGTATCCTCCTCGGTTATTCACCAACAGTCTTTTTAATCGTTCTAATCGCCTTCGCGATTGTGTTACTATTGACACGTTATGTGTCTTTAAGTTCAATGGTTGCCGTTACTGTCGGCTTTATCGCCAGTATCTTTTTCAAGGATATCACCTTAATTGTCGTGATGGCGATTTTAACGGCTTTTATCCTTTATCGACACCGTGCCAATATTACACGTATTAAAAACGGAACCGAATCAAAGATGGTTTTTAAAAGCAAAAAAAAAATAACATGTGATTAAAAAGCCGTAGAATGAATTCTACGGCTTTTTTCGTGCTTAAAACGGTGCAATTGTATACGCTTTTTGGAAAATTTCGCCTGCGGCAAGTTTGTGTGAACCATACTTGGTTGACCACTCTTTTGATGTATCAGTTGTATCAGCAATTCCTTGCCACGGTTCGATACAAACGAATGGGGCATCATTTAACGGTGACCAAACACCAACAAAGGCCATTTCAGCGGTATGTACACGGACACCATGTGTCCGTTGTTTGTTCGCCAACGTCAGTTCAGCAATATCCTCAAAGATTAAGGCATCTTCTTTAAAGAGGGCTTTAGACAGCGGTACATGGGTGATTGCTTGTTTGCTTAATCGTTTCTGGACTGATTGATTAAGGAAGGGCCCTTCTAAACTCAAGAGCTCCCCGTCAAATGGTTGTGAAAATACTAAATCATAATCAGTAAATGTCTGTTGCGTTTCTAACGGAATATTAAAGGCTGGATGCCCCCCAATTGAAAAATACAGCGTTGCTTCCGCCGGATTAGTAACTGTCCATTCAACTTTTAGATTTGCATCTTCCAGATAGTATGCGATCCGCAGGTTGAAGGCAAACGGATAATTTTTTAATGTCTCAGCTGTTTGCGTCAGTTCCAGTAAAATATGTGTTGGCGATACAGTCACAACCGTAAACGGTAAATCCCGTGCGAAACCGTGTTGTGGTTGACTATAATACTTGTTTTGATAATGATACTGATTGTCTTGTAGGCGACCGACATTAGGAAATAAAATCGGTGCATGTCTGCCCCAATAGGTTGGATCTGCTTGCCATATGTATTCAATACCCGTATCTTTACGGATGAATGACTGTAATTCAGCCCCTTTAACGGCTATTTTAACAATGGCTTGGTCTGTTTCTAACGTATACATCTGCCTCACTCCTTCAGTAGTAGCTAATTTAAACCGTTTGATATGATCTGTTAAGCCTTCTGCTCGTAACACATAGAGTTGGGTGTCACCAAACAAGTCAAAATGAGGATACTGCTCATGTTTTAAATCTAAGTATTTCGCTTGCAAACCGTATTGACTTCCCCACTCTATTAATTTAGCACGATCAGCACAGCCAACCTTGGTGAAACTGCTAACCCCATTAAAGCGGTCATCCTGCCACCAATGTGTCAGAAAAGCAATCTCACCAGACCGTACGGCCGCCTTCCATGCCTTTAATTGCGCACGACTTACCCCAAATGCCATCTATTCAACTTCCTTTTTATAGCCCTTATCCCACTCAGGGAAATGCCTTCTAAAAGAGGCAGGTTTAAAATGTTCTTTCGTAACAATCGCATGGGTTGTTGTTGCAGTAAGAGCCAGTTGGTCGGTTTCTTTTACCCGAATTTCATAACCGTAGGTTGTCCGCAACCCATCATAAGCTGCAACCCACGTTTTGACGATGGCTGATTGCCCGTATCGTAACGGGAATTTATATTGCAACTGGACATCTAACACAGGTGCTAAATAACCTTGTGCCTCCATTTCGACATAATCAAAGCCGAGTTGTGAAATCAAATTCGTCCGTCCTATCTCACACCAGACTAAGTAATTCGTATGATACACGACTCCCATTTGATCGGTTTCACTATAGCGCACTTTAATTTCAGATTGGTTGACTGTTTTCATGTTTATCCTCCTCAATAAAAAAAGGAACAATCCAAGGGATTGTTCCTTTTAGACTGTAGTAAAAGTAACTTGAATCTGT
The DNA here is from genome assembly GCF_000525915.1 of Brochothrix campestris FSL F6-1037. Lineage (GTDB taxonomy): Bacteria > Bacillota > Bacilli > Lactobacillales > Listeriaceae > Brochothrix > Brochothrix campestris. The sequence continues at coordinate 54,081 of NZ_AODH01000001.1, forward strand.
ATATAAAACAACTCGATCAATAGCGACCGTTTGACCCTCAATGTTATAGCGCGCATCACTTAGTTAAACGTTGCGACTTACATACTTGTTTTTTCAAGAGCCACTAAAAATTTATCATTAAGCACTTTAATATAAGTTCCTTTCATGCCAAGTGAGCGTGATTCAATCACACCAGCACTTTCAAGTTTACGTAATGCATTAACAATTACTGAACGTGTAATACCGACTCGATCGGCGATTTTAGACGCAACTAGCAAGCCTTCCTTACCACCAAGTTCTTCAAAAATATGTTCAATCGCGCCATGTTCACTGTATGAGAGAGAGTTAATTGCCATTTGTACAACGGCTTTACTACGAGCTTCTTCCTCAATTTCTTCGGTTTTTTCACGTAAAATTTCCATGCCAACAACGGTTGCACCGTATTCAGCCAAAATTAAATCGTCATCTGTAAAAACATCGCTTAAACGTGAAATGATTAACGTTCCCAAACGATCACCACCACCAACAATCGGTACAATTGTCGTTAAACCTTGTTTAAAAATACCGGCATTTTCGACAGGGAAAATCGTGTAACGACTTTCGAAATCAATGTTTTGGGTTGTTTCAGTAATATTAAATAAGCTATTCGTGTAATCAACTGGAAATTGACGACTTTCGATGAAGCTGATCATTCGTTGGTTATTAATTTCAACTTCTTCAGATACACCTAGCAATTTTCCTTTACGGCTTACAATGTAGACATTTGCCTCAATAAAACGACTCATTGTTGCAGCCATTTCGTTAAAATCAACGGAATGACCAGCTGATTTTTGTAATAATGAGTTAATTCCACGCGTCTTTTGTAATAATGTAAGGTTCATTAGTTTTCCTCCTAGAGATGACTCGCCACAGCAGTCATTTGATGTTATTTAGTTTTTGTGATACGTTCAGTCAAACATATATGTGTGAATAAGTAAGATTACTTAACATTAGGTCCTTACGTAGTATATCACGTTATCGTACAATTAAACATACATAATCATTGTTTTTTGTGCTATTTTATTTAATTAATAAACTTTTCTGTGAAAACGACCTTGTTTATGAAATTATGCACGCGGATGTGCATTGCGATATGTTTCTTGTAATCGTTCTTTGGTGACATGTGTATAAATTTGCGTCGATGATAAACTTACGTGCCCAAGTAATTCTTGTACGGTTCGCATATCGGCTCCTGCATTCATCAAATCGGTAGCAAAGGTATGACGTAACATGTGTGGGTGAATCTTACCGGTTAATGTCGTTGCCTTCATTAATTGGTCTAAACAGTAGCGGATTCCTCTAACAGTCAACGGTTTCCCATTTTTATTAATGAAAACAGCCGTATGTGTTTCATTAAAATGTTGTAATAACGGGGTGCGACACTTTTCGAAGTAAGTCTGCAAGGCATCGATGGCAAACTGTCCGAGAGGAACATGTCGTTCTTTGCTCCCCTTCCCGTGCACTAACACTGTGTGATAGTTCATATCAATGTCTGCTAGTCGCATAGCTTCACACTCTGAAACACGCATACCTGTTGCATAAAGAACTTCAAGTAAAGCTAAATCACGACTCGCTAACTTTGTTTGCCGTGTTTGCGCCGTTTCGAACAACTCATTCATCTCTTCAGAATAAAAGAAATGTGGTAGACTAACGTATTTACGCGCATGTGAAACTGATGCCAACGGATTTTGATCGGTTTGGTTAGTTGTCACTAAGTAAGCATAAAAACTACGTAAACTCGATAACTTCCGTGAAACACTTGAACGTGATAATAATTGTTCATGCAATTTAGTTAAATATAAGCGAATATCGAGCATTTCAACCGCAGCATAGTTTGCGATATTTTCACTGTTCAAAAAGGTCGTAAAGTCTGTAACATCTGCTTGGTAGGCAAGGACTGTTGCCGCAGAATAATTACGTTCTACTTCTAAATATTGTGTAAAATTAAGGATGTCCTTATTTTCGAGAGTTATCATTGTTTTTCCTCCTTAACCCCATTCATCGTATCATACCAAAAGCTAAAAAGTAAACAATTCGGAACTTTCAGAACTTTAGTGGATGAGGTAAATAAAAAACTGAGGGTTGACACCTTAATGTCACCCTCAGCATGATGCTTATTTTTGTTCTTCTTCTTTATAATCACAAGCTGTACAGGTAATTTGGTTCCCTTTTTTGAGTTTTTTTACGACCAACGTGTGTTTGTCACATTTTGGACAAGGGCGTTCAATCGGACGATCCCAACTCACATACTCACACTCTGGGTATTTATCACAGCCATAAAACAGGCGGTTTTTCTTACTTTTACGTTCGATTACATGACCTTCTTTACAGTCTGGACACATCACACCGATTTCTTTGACAATCGCCTTCGTGTTGCGACAATCGGGGAACCCACTGCAGGCCATAAATTTACCATAACGGCCCATTTTAATGACCATTGGTTTGCCACATAGTTCGCAGTCAATGCCTGCTGGTTCATCTTCAATAACAATTTTTTCCATCTCGGCTTCAGCTTTTTGCACTTCTTTTTCGAACGGACGATAAAATTCATCGATAACTTTCTTCCATTCCATCTTACCGTGCTCGACCGCATCGAGTTTTTCCTCCATATTGGCTGTAAACGTCACATCGATAATTTCAGGGAAATATTCTGCCACCAATGCATAGACTATCTCGCCCAGTTCTGTCGGCATAAACCGTTTGTTATCAAGCGTCACATAGTTTCGGCGCTGAATCGTATCGAGGGTTGGTGCATAGGTTGATGGGCGACCAATCCCGATTTCTTCCAACGTTTTAACAAGTCGCGCTTCAGTGAATCGTGGTGGTGGCTGTGTGAAATGCTGACGCGGATCAACATTTAGCGACTGCACCGTATCACCGGTTGTCATATCCGGTAAAATATTTTCTTTTTCATCGCTGCCATCATCGGTGCCTTCAACATATACTTTCATAAAACCGTTAAACTTGATTTTCGAGCCGTTTGCACGGAAATTAACGTTGTTATTCGATAAATCAACACGCATCGTATCCAATACCGCCGGTGCCATTTGACTGGCAATGAACCGTTCCCAAATCAACTTATATAAACGAAATTGATCACGCGATAAATATTTTTTAATATCAGCCGGCGCCTTGTCGAGTCGTGAGGGACGAACAGCCTCATGGGCATCTTGAGCGCCTTTTTTTATTTTTATCTTTACGGTCTGCTGTTCGAAGATACTCAGCACCGTATGTTTCACCAATATAGTCTTTCGCTGCGGCAACTGCCGTTTCAGATATACGTGTCGAATCGGTACGCATATATGTAATGAGCCCGACAGTCCCTGCACGACCAATTGCAATTCCTTCGTACAACTGTTGGGCAATCATCATTGTTTTTCGTGTTTTAAAATTCAGTTTACGAGCCGCCTCTTGTTGTAAAGAAGAGGTCGTAAACGGTGCTGCTGGATTTCGTTTACGTTCTTTTTTCGTTACCTTATCGACGGTAAAATCTTTCCCGTTCAGCTGCTCAACGACAGCCTTAACCGATTCACTTGTCGGTAAATCAGTTTTTTTACCATTTACACCGTAAAAGTTAGCTTGAAATTGTTTCTTGCCTTTAATAAACTGACCATCAATGCTCCAGTATTCTTCAGGCGTAAACGAATTCACTTCTTTTTCGCGTTCAATGATTAATTTCAAGGCGATTGATTGCACACGGCCAGCACTTAAGCCTTTTTTGACCTTCTTCCAGAGAACCGGACTAATGTTATAGCCGACTAAACGATCGAGAATACGTCGTGCTTGTTGCGCATCAACTAAATCCATATCTAATTTACGTGGATGTTTAAACGAATCTTTCACCGCATCGCGGGTGATTTCGTTAAAAACAACACGGAGGTCGTCATTCAAGTCTAAATTCAAACTATTAGCTAAATGCCAAGCAATTGCTTCCCCCTCGCGATCTGGATCGGCTGCGAGATAAACTTTTTTCATTTTTTTTGCTGCTTGTTTTAATTCTTTTAAAGTACTACCTTTACCACGGATGGTAATATAGCGTGGTTCATAATTATTTTCGGTATCAACACCCATTGTACTTTTTGGCAAATCACGTAAATGGCCCATCGACGCACGCACTTTATACTTTTTACCTAAATATTTTTCGATTGTTTTCGCTTTTGCTGGTGACTCAACAATGACTAGATAATCAGCCATAGACTTTCAGTCCTCTCGTCTTTCACTTCCATTACATGTTAATGGTAAGGGTATATTTGGTGTTAAGTTAACATAACATACTATAATAGATATTCACTACAGTTACAAGCTTTTTAATGCGTATACAGTAGCATCTGTTCGAATTGTAACATGACAACGGTTTAAAATGAAAGCCATCCTCTTTTAAAAAAGCAGAAAAACATCTTTATAATAGAAGAAATAAGCATTAATATTTACTGTGTTTTAATTCAGCCTAGCGTTTCTAGAATATCGCCTGCCCGTAATACACTAAAAGCGCCATCTTGAATTAACTGATTGCAACCTTCGGCGTGTCGATTTAACGGTGAGCCAGGTGAGGCATAAATATTTTTACCTTCATTTAAAGCAAAATCCACAGTTGTTAAACTACCGCTTTTTAATGTTGCTTCTACTACCCATACCCCTTGACTTAGAGCACTAATCAGTCGATTACGTTCGACAAATGTCCAACGACGAGCTACATTCGTTGGAGCATACTCGCTAATCACTAATCCTTTGGTCAATACTTGCTCAAATAATCGTTGATTTGTTCGGGGATGAAAACGAAACATGCCACTACCGAGCACCGCGATTGCTGCCCCTTTCTCTCGTAGTGTAAGACGATGCGCCCATGCATCAATACCAAGCGCTAACCCACTTACGATAACAATTTCTGCGCTCATTAATGCGGTTATAATTGGCTTCATCACCGCTTCAGCAGATGATGAGCACTGTCGTGAACCGACAATTGCGATTATTTTCTTACTTAAAAAGGTTAAGTTCCCTACAGCATAAAAATAAAGTGGGGCATCATGCATCGTTCGAAATGCGGCGGGATAAGCCATATCGGTTTCAGTAATAAAAACAATGCCCTCTGCTTTATAATCGAGCGCAAGCTTTGGTATCGCAACCATTCTCGTAGCTGATAGTCTCGATAAGCTTTGCCGTAATCTTGTTCGTGACTGGAATTGATGCGACTGTTCAAATAACCATTTTTTTCGTTCCGTCCACAATAAAAACGCCTCCTTTTCTCTAGTGTAAAAGAAAAAGAGGCGAGAACTTTGATATTTATTGCCTAACGTTACTTAACGAAGTACCTTTTTAACCGGTGAAAACGTTAAACGGTGAATCGGACACGCACCAAGCGATTCTAAACCTGCTAAATGCTTCGCAGTACCATAGCCAAAATTATGTTCGAAATCATACCCTGGATAAGTAACCGCATAATCTGTCATCATTTGATCACGCACAACCTTCGCGACGATTGAAGCTGCTGCAATTGAAATGCTTTTTTGATCGCCTTTAATGAGCGATAATACAGCTGTTTCTTTATAGATCAACGGCATTGCATCGACCAAAACAGCCTCAGGTTGTACCTCAAGCTGGGCAAGGGCATCGAGCATTGCCACTTTTGAGGCCTCATAAATATTAATTTCATCAATGGTCTTTTCAGTGACAATACCGACACCAATCGCTAATGCTTCTGCTTTGATTGCCTCGTATAACGCCTGTTTTTTAGCAAAACTTAACTTTTTCGAGTCATCAATACCGATTAATTGTGTATTCTGTGGCAAAATAACAGCTGCAGCTACAACTGGACCTGCTAGCGGGCCACGACCCACCTCATCGACACCTGCAATCACCTGATAGTTTTTCACTTGAAACGCTCGTTCGTATGTCAACATTTCTTCACGTTTGGCAATGAGCTGTTGGGCTGCATCGAACCTGTTATACCATTGTTTTAAAGCGAGTTGTACACCTTTGCGTTCGTCTGCTTTTAATCTTTCGAGCAAGCTATCAGTCGGTTCTTTCACTGTTTGTAGCGCCTGTTTAATGGCAGCGATACTGTCACGATGGCTCACTGGTTGCCACCTCTTCGTATTCATCGGGACGGTCTAATGTGACACGGCCCATTTTGAGCGCTCTGAAATCACGGACGAAATGTTCAGCTGCTCGGCTGTAGTCAATAAACTCTTCATCCATCAGTTGACGGTTTTTAGCGATACGTTCAAGCATTTCTTTGCCTGTTAACGGTTCTTCAGTTCCTAAATAATCGGTGAGGAACGTTGGATAAAAAGCACCCACATAATCGTAACCGTATTCTGCGACCTCAGTTAAGTCCAAAATATCATCTTTAATTGCACCGGTTAAAGCCAGACGGAAGCCGACATCGCTGTCTTCAAATTTCGGCCATAAAATACCAGGTGTATCTAATAAATCAAGTTCTTTACCGACTTTGATCCATTGTTGTGCCTTTGTTACGCCGGGACGGTTACCCGTCTGTGTGATGTTCTTTTTAACGAGGCGATTAATTAACGTCGATTTACCGACATTTGGAATACCTAAAATCATCGCACGAATCGCACGCGGTTTCATCCCACGGAGACGGTTACGCTCGATTTTTTCACTCATTTCAGCTTGAGCGGCCTTTGTTAACTTATGTAAGCCTTGCCCATCTTTTGAGTTAATAGCCACTGCACGAATGCCTTGTTTTTCGTAGTAAGCCAACCATTTTTCAGTCATGCTCGGATCAGCCATATCGGCCTTATTTAAAATCAACACCCGACGCTTTTGATGAATAATTTCGTGCATCATCGGATTGGCTGAACTAATTGGCAGACGAGCGTCTACCAACTCAAAAATAATATCGACTAACTTTAATTTTTCTGTCACTTGGCGACGTGCTTTAGCCATGTGCCCTGGGAACCATTGTATTGGCATTTTTTCCTCCTATTTGATCGTTCTCATGTGATTGATTGGTAAATAGACATATTTGGCAACACCGATGATATGGTCGCTTGTCACTGTCCCAAAATAACGACTGTCGTTACTGTTGTCACGATTATCACCTAAGACATAATACGTATTATCATCAACCACAATATCATAATCACTCATGAACGTATCATTTTCATTTAATTTTTCGCGGTATTGTTGTAAGTATGGCTCGGCTTTAAGCTTACCATTAATATAAAGTTGGTCATTTTTATAGACCAGATGATCACCTGGCATACCAATGACACGCTTGACGTACTGCTGTTTTTCGATGTTAAAGACAATTGTGTCAAATCGTTTGACATCACTCAAGCGATTAACTAACACGACTTCTCCCATTTTCAAGGTTGGCATCATCGAATAACCGTCAATTGTAACAGGAATAAACATAAAAAAACGGAGGATAAGGCAAATAAGCAACGCAATCAAACTTAAGCGTAACCATCTAACTATGCTATATTTCGAATCTCTTGATAACCGCTTCATTGCTAATCCTCCTCGCCAAGAGACAAGCAATCACCCTTAGCCTCATTCATTATTAATCACGTGCTACACTCTAAAGACACCTTACTAATTATAGCATTATTCAACGCGTTTTAGATAGCAGTTATTTAAAGAACGTTAACAAAAAACACCTCGTACGATGCACGAAGTGTTGATTATGTCTGCTATTCAGTCCTGAATTATAAGTTTTTTTTACCCCATTTAATGACGACACCATCAATATCGCTTTCGTTAACAGCTCCAAAATAGCGACTATCATTACTCACGCGACGGTTATCTCCCATTAAAAAGTATTTGCCGGCTGGAATCTTCTCTACGACAAAATCAGGCGTTAAATTACCAGCTTCATTTGCCTTGAATTCATCGAGATACGGTTCTTCATATTTTTTATCATTAATATAAAGGGTGTCGTCTTTGAACTCAAGTTTGTCACCAGGTAGACCAATCACTCGTTTAATGTATTCTTGCGACTTATTATCCGGTGCTGGAAAAACGACAATATCAAAACGATCTGCTGTTTTTAATTTATTAATAAATAAATATTCACCCGAATAAAGCGTCGGATCCATTGAAGCGCCGTCGACTTTAACTGCTGCAAAGAGATAGGTTCGAACGACCATTGTAATTATCAGCGCTACAATAACAACTTTCAAAATGTCCCAAATAAAAGCACCTGCTTTTTTCATTGGCCATCCTCCTTTTTAATCAACTTACCTGTTTATTATAGCAAATACTCTTGTAATAATCGAACAAAAAGGAGCACTTTATCCACCTTTTTTTAATAAATTATTAGTTTAATATAAATATTTCACTCCGATGACGTTTAAGGTTTATTTTTTTACGAACGAATCAACCAATTGAGTATCACACCTTCGATGTCCGTTTGCTCAACCGGACCAAAACGACGGCTATCATTGCTTATCCGCCGATTATCGCCCATTAAAAAATAGCTATCCTCTGGCAGTTCATCAATGACGAAATCATCGGTCAATCTTCCGTTGACTTTCGCTTTAAACTCATCGAGGTACGGTTCTTGGTACGCTTTATCATTGATATAGAGCCTATCATCTTTATAAACAATTTTATCACCGGGCAGACCGATTACTCGCTTGATGTAATCCCCTTTACCCTCATTTGGTGCCGGAAAGACGACAATGTCGAAACGATTAGCCGTTTTCAACTTGTTTAACGCTAAATATTGTCCGTCATGTAAGGTTGGATCCATTGAGGCACCATCGACTTTAACAACGGCAAAAAGATACGTACGAATCACAAAGGTAAGTGCCAAGGCAATCACGACAATTTTAACTATTTCCAAGATCGATTTGACCGTCTTATTCATCTGGATCACCACTTTCCAAGCGATACTGTGCGACTGCACCAATTAAATTTGCGTCGTTAAAATAACGACAGGGTTGAATATCAACCGTAAGACCGCTCGCGTTATTAGTTGTGATGAGTTGTTCAACCCCAGTGGTTAAACGGGCTATCAAACCCGGGCGTTTCGAAATAGCACCGCCAATTAAGACTCGCTCTGGGTCAAAGGCGGTGATTAAGTTAAATAAGCCTACGCTTGTTTGATGATAAAATCGTTCAACAAACGCTGTCGCTCGAACATCACCGATACTGGCTAAGTCAAACAGTTCTTTACCTGATGTGGATTGCTGACTACAAGCAGAATAGGCCCGAGCAAGGTTAACTGGACTTGCGAGTTGGCTCCATGTTTCGCCTGTCTCACTGTTTAAAATCATGAGACCAAATTCACCACCAAATAAATGTTTTCCTACATGCAATTGTTTGTTGGTCACTACTGCACCGCCGATGCCAGAACCTAAAATGACTAACAAACTATTGTTTACATCGTTTGCATTGCCCCGCCACACTTCAGCTAAAGCTGCGCAATTGGCGTCATTTTGTATCGTCACCGGTACACCGAATAAGTTTGCAAGTTCAGCTTTAATCGTGAACCGATGAATGTAAGGTACCGCACTTAAGCCATAGATGACACCTTCTGCCGTATTAACGGCTCCAGGACAGCTGATTGCAACGCCTGTTATTCCGTTATACCGCTCTTTCAACACGAGGAAAAACGCTTTCATTTCTGACCAACTGCGATGCGTTGGTTCACTTTCAATTTCCCCTAAGCTATTAGCTTGCCATAGGCTGTATTTGATGGCTGAGCCACCGATGTCTATCGTTAATAGGTGTTTCATTTTATCCACTCCAACTCTTTAATTGTATTTAAACCATACCCTTTTTTTATAAATCGCCTACTTCGTTCAAAAAAATCACTCTTAAGTTTTTAAATTTATCGTCATTTTCTTGCTGAGCAACAAAACTAGGCCGGTAAAAACGACACAAACACCGATTAAGACAGCTAATTCAACCATTGGTGTGGTCAGCTGTCCTTGCCACTCATACGCTACTCCTAAATACGTTTTCAAGTAGACCGCTTCGTCTGACGGTAGCTTTGCCAATTTAGCATCCATTAAAACATGACGAAACAATGACGAAGCATAAGATAATGGATTAGCCTTAATCGCCCATTCAGCCACACCCGAGACATTGCCAATCGGAATATAAGCACCGGTAATAAAGCCTGCTAGCGCACCGAGAATACTCCCCACTGTCCGCAAGGTCGCCTCTGTTTGAATGAGGAGACAAATCACCAAACTGATAGCACTAGCACAAAGAGCTGTCAAGACCATCAAACCACATAATTTTCCGATTTCGCTCCCCGCAATGGTCATCCCATTGACTAAATAAAAATACCCATAACATACGACAAACACCGCGACTTGCATCAGTGTCGCAATCACCATCGCGCTCAAAAAATAACCGCTCAGCAACTGATAGCTTCGTAAATCAGTAATAGAAAAATCAACTAATTTATGACTCGTTTTATCTTTTATTAATTGGCCTAATGCCGAAAAAGATGTGGTTAAGGCCGTCACTGTTAAAATTGCACCGAGCAACCAACGGTCCAGTAACTCTGCCCCATTAGGGATAGACACAACGGTCGTCAACATGTTTTTTCGTAAAAACAACACATATAAAACGAATACAATTAACGCCCCCAATAAGGAGAAGAACACATTGGTTCTATTTTTAAAATACAACAGTAGATTTCGATGCAATATTGCTGTCATTGTTGCTCACCCCCTGTTAACTTAAGAAAAACGGCGGTCATATCCACGGGTTGATAACTAAAGTCCGTAATGAGGTCGTGATAAGTCGCTAACAGCGCCAGTGCTTCTTGCGGCGATTCAACGCGGATCCCAATCCCCTGATGCTCATCATGGCGGAGATTATCACGATATTCCGCCTGTATGCGCGTTGCATCTGTTAGCTGTAACCATAATGTTAAGCCGCCGTGTTTAGCTTTTAATGCTCGGGCTGACCCTTGTTCAACAATTCCACCCGCCTTTAACACGTACACTTGATCCGCTTCGTTGGCTTCCTCGATATAATGGGTCGTTAAAAAAATCGCTAATTGTTGTGACGTTTTCAAATAGTTAAGGAGGTGCCAAATTTCTGCTCGCGCTTGCACATCGAGACCTGCAGTCGGCTCATCTAAAAATAACACCTGTGGCTCATTAATAAGCGCCCGTGTAATATCGACCTTTCGTTTCATTCCACCGGATAAGTTACCATACCGTTGTTCCGCATAAGCCGACACTCCCGTCTTGATCATCAATTGTTCGATGGTCTCCTTACTAACATTTGCGTACATTTGTCCACGCAGGTACAAATTCACCCGTACCGTTAATTCTTCGTCTAAAATACTTTCTTGAAAGACGACACCGATGTTGAACTCTGTTTGTTTAAGCTGTGCAATGTCGTTCTCGTTATAGAGCACCCGGCCGCTCGTCGGTGTCAACGTTCCTATCATCATCCGAATCGTAGTCGATTTACCAGCCCCGTTCGTTCCTAAATAGGCAGTTAACTGTCCGCGTTCTAACGTCAAATCCAGTTGGTTGACAGCCCTTTTTTTCACCATAACGTTTCGTCAATTGCTCTGTGCGCATAATTATCATAAACACCCTCGCTTCTGTCTATCTGATACTCCCTATTAATTATACTTTAAATAGTCAGTTAGCACTACAAAAAAAACGCCTAGACTTCACATCTCTGTGGAACCTAAGCGTTGCTATGTTATTTAGTTTTGTTTTTTGGGGATGACGAATAAAATGGAGATGATCGCCAACACACAGAACAGAATGTTTGTAAGCAAACCAACTGTTGCCCCTGTTGTATAGCTAACACTAGCACTTAAACCATTGTAGATTGCCACTGAAATGGCAACACCTAAGGCACCACCGAGTGAACTAGCCATCTTATAAAGTCCGGCCGCCACACCTGCTTTTTCATTCGGTACACTTGAAATTGCAGTATCGGTTGATGGCGTCGCGTAAATACCGAGCCCCATTCCGAAGAAACTATAACCAATGAAAACAAGAATCTGATAGGCGATACCATCGACCATCGTTAATGCCATCAGCCCTACCCCAAAACCTGATAATAATGTACCGAGTAGCATCGGTTTACGCGCGCCGATTTTTTGTAATAATTTTTCACCAATTCGAATGGTAATTAATACTAAACAAAGGTAACCAATTGAGAGCATCCCTGTCTTAGCGGCTGATAGCCCCCGGCCTTGTTGCATGTATGTATTAATAACAATCATTGTCCCTGCCACAGCATTGAGCAAGAAGTTCGAAATGGTAGCCCCTGTGTAGCCGCGGTTCTCAAATAAGCTAAAGTCGATGAAGCTGTTACTTTTGCTTTTTTCAACCTTAACAAACAGTGTCACACCGATAATAATGACAAACGCTAACACGATACTTGTACCGCTTAACCAACCAAATTCGCTCCCTTTTGAGACTAAAATATTCAAGGCGATCATTGAGATAACAAACAGTGTCAAACCAAGTGAGTCGAATTTAGCCTTCACCGTTGTAATAACCTTACTTTCGGGTGTGCCCATTATTAACAGGGCACTAATTAACGAAATGATAATTGAAAAAATAAAGACATAACGCCACCCGAGTGAGCTTGCGATTGCGCCACCGAAAAATGAACATAAACCTGAACCACCCCATGAACCAATTGACCAAAAACTGAGGGCACGTTGACGTTCTTTTCCAGCATAATAGGTTTTTACGAGGGCCATTGTTGCCGGCATAATACAGGCTGCAGCTAACCCTTGTAAAATCCGACCACTAATAAAGAGTACCGAACCATTGGCTAATACGAGGGCCAATGAACCAATAATGTTAAAAGCGAGACCGGCATAAGTCAATTTCACCCGCCCGAGTTTATCAGCTAACCCACCAGCAACAACGATGAAAATACCTGAAAACAAACCGGTCATTGAAATACCAATATTTAATATCCCTGATGATACCCCTAAATCCTTTTGTACATCTGGCGCCATATTCAGTAACGATTGGGCAAAGAGCCAAAAAGTTAAGACCGAAAAGACAATCCCGACTAATAATTTATTCGTTCCCTTAAAATCCTGTGTCGCTTGTTGTGTTGAATTACTCATGATGTGTGCCTCCTTCTGTTAAATAATGAACGACTGCACTACTCATCACCTTACCTGCAATTAAAAGACAGTTTTCATCAATATCAAAATGAGGATGATGGTGAGGATATACTGGTTTTCCAGGTGTATGGGCACCAACAAAGAAGAAGCAACTCGGACGTTCTTCAGCATAATGAGCAAAATCTTCTGACGGTGTTTGCGGACCACAATCAAACACACGTGTCACTTCAGGTATATTATCAGCTCGAATGGCCTCCGTTACAAGTTGCGTCATTTCGGCATCATTAACACAGACCGGATAATCATTGGCATAATCTAACTCGTAAGTTAGTCCGAAGGCATCGCTAATCCCAGCTAAAATTTGTTTGAACTGTTGTTCAACAACAGCTCGTGTCTCTTCTTTCATCACACGGACATCACCTTCTAAAGTGACACTATCTTTAATGACATTGGCTGAGCCTTTTTCCATCGAAGGACCCAATTGTAACAGTAGCGGAATCAAACGGACTCACACGACGACTGACAATGGTTTGGATGGCATTAATAAACTGGGCACCCGCAACGATTGTATCATTCGCATCTTGAGGTGTTGAACCATGCCCGCCTTTACCTTGTAGCTTTACCTTAAAGGTTGCTCGGCCGGTGTGAACTGAGCCGGGATGAATCCCAACTGTGCCCACTTCCATGTTACTCATAACATGAATCCCAAAGACATTATCAATGCCTTCCAAACAGCCGGCTTTAATCATTCCGATTGAACCACCTGGTGGTACTTCTTCGGCCGGTTGATGAATAATTCGAACTGAACCTGGCAATTGCGCCTTCAGCTCAATTAAGCAATCGGCCAACACCATCATGTAAGCTGTATGACCATCATGGCCACAGGCATGCATCACACCCTCGTTCTCAGAGGCAAACGGTAAGCCAGTTGCTTCTTTAATCGGCAAGGCATCAAAGTCAGCCCGAATCGCTAGACTTGGTCCTGGTAAACCACCCTTAATATCAATTAATACTCCGTTTTGGCCACCAATTTGCGTTTTTACAACACAATCCTTGCCCTCATAAAAGGCAGCGATGTATTTGGCTGTTTCTGTCTCCTGAAATGATAATTCGGGATGTCTGTGAAGATGACGACGAATTTTGATCATCTCAGCTTCTTTTTCGTTAAGTAAGGTAAATAATTGCGCTTGTAATGTAGTCATAATGTTTCTCTCCTCTCAACTGATACTTTAAATTTAAAGTAAAAACACACCCTTAACAAGGTCGTTTCTTTCTAATAGACAGCCTTTTCATTTTTTTGATTTAAAACTGAAAAAAAAAGACCATAAAAAGAACTTATCAGCCCTTTTTATGGTATATTTTAACTACTCGGAGGGGGTTTTTGTCATTGACACTATAAATTATCGGTTGAATTATCACTACTTAACTAGCCACACACATTGTTTTTACAACGAAACAACATTATTACTCGTCTTAAAAGGAAAAATGGCTGTCACACGTGAATCTGAAGCCGTTCAGTTATGCGAGAGTGATTGTTTTATTCTCAATATCAATGATCGTATCGAAAAGACGCCACTAAATCACGAAGAAGCGGTTTATGTCGAATTAGCGATTAATAGTATCTTTTTCGCATCACAGTATCCAGCCTTTTTCCATACAGCTTTTTTCATAGGTGAATCAATGAGCTGCGTTCTCTTACGCAAGCAGATGGCTGAACTTTGTTTGATTGACTTTTCTTCAGACTCATTAAAAAAAAACAAAACAAACCATCGCCCTCCTTCAAGTCATTCTTACTATGACACAACAATTCAAACAAGAAAATACGCACGTAAACGCTCTACACAATAATCAAAAAATCAATGACATCATGACTTATATCGAAGACCATTTTGGAGAACAACTGGACCTCCATACGGTTGCAAACGTTTTTTTTTATGGCGAAGTCAACGTTATCTAAACTTTTCAAACGTGAAACTGGTTATTTTTTTTCTGACTACTTACGACTAATTCAAATAAGAGCAAGCGTAACAGAACTGCTCTATAACAAAAAAAAGCATTGAAACTATCGCCATTGATAATGGTTTTAAAACAGCAAAAACATTCAGACAACAGTTTAAAAAAAATCATTGGTGTCCCCCCCACAACTTATCGCCAGAAACAACAGCAGCAACCAAATTCTACTGTTTCTATGATTACTGAAACAAAAAACGCTTCAATTTTAACCCCGCTTTACCGATACGCAGATATTGTTTCAAACGAAGAACTCCCATTATTAACGACATCAAAACATCAACAATTAACAATCACTCCAAAAGCACCAACTAAACTAGAAAAACCCGGAGTGATTATTAACATCGAATCGCTTGAATGCCTGTCTCGAAAAAGTGTTCAAGCTGACATATGTGCGCTTATTAAAATTGCCAATATCAAATATATTGGCATCCACTCACTCATCAATGAAATACCGATAGCTAGTCAAATTTATCAAGAAGAACGTATCAATGCCTTCCCACAGTTTGAGGAATTAGATAATAGCTTTGCTTTTTTAGATGAATACAAGTTAGAACTGTTTTACAACTTTTCATTAACAGTTTATAGTCAACGTAATCATAAAGAAAGCACCTACATCTTGGAATTCATACAACACTATAATCGAACAAGAATTCAAAAACAACAACCCCTATGGCATTTTAATTGTCTACTCGATTTAAATTCGCTATCTAGAAATACTGAAATGTTTACAGATGTTGCTACTATTCTAAAAAAACCACCTGCCCTCGTGTCGAGTGGGAGCAGAAATGCCGATTGACGATCCTTTTACTACCAATTACATCAATCCAATGTATTATACTAAGGTTTTCGTGAAGTGTGATTTTCTATCTTTTGTGGCAGATCCTAACCATGTCTTTTTCAATGCCGATAATTTTAAAGATAAACAATCAAACCAACGTTATGTTATCGAAAAAACCCGATTCATCAAACAACAAATGCAACTTCATGGTATTGACTGTCCACTTTATTTGAGCGATTGGAATACTTTGACAGGGAACACTAGACGTTCTAACGGCTATTTTTTCCGAGGTGCAATCATTGTAAATGATTTAATAGCTTTAAATCATTTAGTAGATGGTTATGGTTTCTGGCTCAATATTGAGATTTATGAAAAACATGGACGTTCGAATAATGTCCATCCTGATGGTTTAGAATTATTTCATTATTTCAGTGGTAAACGTCCAACCTATTTTAGTCTAGAGCTAACACAACGACTTGAGGGAGAAATCATTTCACAAGGCGACAACTATCTTCTTACAGGTTACAACGGTCACTACCAGCTCTTACTTTGGCATACAACCTATTTCAACCCTGTCTATTCGTCTGAAGAAATTTTTGTTGCCGGTCACGCCATGTCTTTCTCAATCACAATGAATAATCTAAAACAAGCAAATTATCAAGTTAAACAACTCGAATTTAATCGTCATCACGGAGCTCTTTTCTATGCTTATGATAAATTTCAAGAGGCACCCTCACTTGATTATGAGACGCAAACATACATTAATGCAGCGACCCATTTACAATTGAAAAACTATCTTTTCAGATGCTCGCCAAAAAAGTCTCTATCACTCACGTTAGACGCGAATGCAGTTGTACTCTTAGAATTTAACTCGCTTTCTAACTAGTGCAAAGATTGTAATAATCGTCAAAACATTCTATACTTATAGTATATAACCGTAGATAGGAGGAATTAGTGATGCGAACCAATTCACTAATGTCAAAACGATGTTAGATTATCATTATGAAACATTCTTAACCGTATGCAAAACACTGAATTATACACGTGCTGCTGAATTAATGAATATGAGCCAACCGGCCGTTAGCAATCACATCGCTTTTTTAGAACAGCGAATGAATACTAAATTATTTATTCATAAAAACAAAAAAAGTTTTTTTTAACAGATGAAGGGAAGTTGTTATACGATAAAATACAATTCATGATGAACTATTCTAACAAAACACTCGATGAACTCAATTCGATGAATTATACAAAAATAAACCTCGGCTGTACGCTGGCTGTAAGCGATTATATTATCCCTTCTTTTTTCGTTGAGATGTTTAAAGAACAAAATGAATTTAAACTTAATGTATTAGTTGAAAATACCAAAACCTTATTGAGTTATCTTGCACAAGGTAAAATTGACGCTGCTTTTATTGAGGGAGATTTCAATAAAAAAAGTTTTTTTCAAGTATACCCTTTTCAAAAGCTACTATTATCGGTGTCTGCTCACCTGAATTTGAACTTGCTGATCACGTTCTTTCATTTGAAGATTTATTCGATTACGAGTTAATCGTTCGTGAATTAGGTTCAGGGACACGGAAATCCTTAGAGTCGCACTTATCGGAGGAACAAATTGATTTAGCTAGTTTTAAACATCAAACCACATTAGGTAGTATCGATCTCATCAAACGTGTCGTTGAACAAAATATCGGGATTACTTTTATGTTTGACGTCTGTGTCCAAGATGAATTAGCCCGAGGAACCCTCAAAAAACTCAACTTAAGTCGTGAATTCAAACCGAAACAAATGAATTTTGTCTATCTCTCAGATAACCCTACGACCGATTTCATTTTGAAAATGAGAGAACAATTCACTGATTAACCAAAATACATCTTCTCTATTAAAATGCAAATAAAAAAGAGTGGCTCAAATGCCACTCTTTTTATTGGTCATTGCCTCATTTCCGTCTAACTAACCAAAAAGCGACCAGCATAAGCTAGAATATAGCTCTAAATTACGTGGTCGCCTCAATTACTTGTTATTTGAAATCGTCTGGTCGAAACGTCGTTAAACTAAATTCATAGGCCAGAGCCTCTAGGATATTTTTCGACGCTCTACCATCACCATACGGATTATCCGCGCGAGACATTCGACGTTGTTCTTCAATATCATCCAACAATTCAATCATATGCCATTTCACCTCGTTTGCTTTTGTACCTACGAGTTTTAATGTTCCTGCTTCTATCCCCTCTGGACGCTCAGTCGTATCACGTAATACGAGCACAGGTACACCTAGAGATGGCGCCTCTTCTTGAACACCACCTGAATCACTCATGATAAAATAACTACGAGCTGCTATATTGTGAAAATCGATGACATCAAGTGGTTCAATCAAATGAACACGTGGATGATTGCCTAAAATACTTTTGGCCGCCTCTTGCACAACAGGATTCAAATGTACTGGATAAACAATTTCGACATCAGAATACAGATCAAGCACTTCACGTATTGCTTTAAAAACGCGGCGCATTGGTGTCCCTTGATTTTCACGACGATGCATTGTTAATAAAATCAGCCGGTTTCCCGATTGAATTTTATTCAAAACTGAATGAGAGTAATCATCAGATACAGTATAATTAAGTGCATCAATTGCAGTATTTCCAGTCACATAAATGTGCTCTTTAGGATGCGATTCTTTAAGAAGATTTTGAGCACTTGCATCGGTAGGTGCAAAATAAAAATCAGATAAAACATCTACAACTTGTCTGTTCATTTCCTCAGGGAAAGGGGATTTTTTATTCCAGGTTCGCAAACCTGCTTCAACATGCCCGATTTTTATTTGATTATAAAAAGCAGAAAGACACGCTGCAAAAGTCGTTGTCGTGTCACCATGTACAAGTACTACGTCAGGTTTTTCCGCCAACATTACTTCTTCAAGTCCTGTTAAAACATTGGCTGTTACTTTTGCTAGTGTTTGTTTATCTTTCATGACATCGAGATCGTAATCAGGGGAAATCCCAAATTGATGCAACACTTGGTCGAGCATTTGACGATGTTGAGCTGTGACCGCTACTACTGACTCAAACCGATTGGATTGTTTTTCAAGTTCTAATACTAGCGGCGCCATTTTTATTGCCTCCGGGCGTGTACCAAATATCGTCATAACTTTTATTTTTTTCATTTCACTGCTCCTTTTCTTATAAATAATAAATACTCGTTATTAGAAAAGTGGTCATAAATAACAAATACAACCATGTATACCACTTCACTTGTATTTTTTTACGTTCGATTTTTTCGTAAGGAATTGTTTGCTTGAGCATTTGCTGATGTTGTTGATTTTCTCTTACTGGTACTGCTAGTTGTTTAATGTCATTAACAAACTGCTGGTACTCATCACATACCTGCTTTGCAGGACCATATTTTCTTACACGACCACCTTCTAACCATAAGGCTTTATTGCATAATTGGCGGATTTGAGCGAGCGAATGACTGACATAAAAAATTGTTTTTCCTTCGGCTTTAAAATCGTTAATTTTATCAATACATTTTTGATAAAAGGTTTGATCACCAACAGCTAATGCCTCGTCAATAATTAGACAATCTGGATTCATATGAATCGCGACACTGAAACCGAGTTTTGCCTTCATTCCACTCGAATAACTTTTTACCGGTTGATATAAAAAATCACCAAGCTCAGAAAAAACAACCATTTGCGATAACAGTACGCCACTCTCTTTCTCACTGAGACCATGAAACAAACATTTCAAACGCATATTTTCAAATCCTGATAACGCAGGTTTCAAGCCAGCATTTATCGCTAATAAAGAAACCGTTCCTAAGCGTTTCACCTTGCCAGATGTAGGTGTCGTTACATCGGCTATGATATTCGATAACGTTGACTTTCCGGATCCATTTAGACCAAGTATTGCGACAACATCTCCTTGATGAGCTCTGAAGGAAACATTCTCAAGCCCGTTGAACTGCATTCTTTTGTGTGCGGTTAATGGCTTATTTATTCGTCTTTTTTTCAATTCAAACCGTTTCGTAACATTAATGCATTCAATTGCAATTTTATTCATTGACTCCTCCATTTACATATAATTCACATATTCTTTTTGATAGC
The DNA here is from genome assembly GCF_000525915.1 of Brochothrix campestris FSL F6-1037. Classification (GTDB taxonomy): domain Bacteria; phylum Bacillota; class Bacilli; order Lactobacillales; family Listeriaceae; genus Brochothrix; species Brochothrix campestris. Next base: position 74,037 of record NZ_AODH01000001.1, read on the forward strand.
GTTGATGAATATAAGCGCCGCAGGCAAATATTATGAGCGTGATACTCCAAAAATAACAACTATCCACAATCAAACTACGACCGTTATCAATCCCAAACCAACCAGATCGAAACCCTTCGATAATATGAAGTAACGGATTTAAATGCATTAACTTGGCAAGCAGTTGATGTTGACTAAAATCCAACTGAATAATGACGCCTGACAAAAACAATAACAAACGCATCGATGCATTAATCATCAATTGATAATCTCTGAACCGTACAGTTATACTAGCGTTCAACAAATTAATCGCACCTAAAAATAACCACATTTCAAAAAAAGCATAACTTAGTCTCCAGCCATTAACAGCTGAGGATGTACCCGTCACTGTCAAAATCAAACATAAAAGCAGAGACATTATTACAAATGCCGGTAAGTTTCTCACAAGTGCTATGCTTGGTAAAATCGTTGTCGAAAAATTTGTACGCACCACTAAGGGCAGTTGAGTATGTATCGATTTTGCACCTTGAATAACTGTGGCACTAATGAAAAACCAAGGAATGATACCTCCTAATAACCAACTGATATAAGGAATATCGCTAACACCGATACTTTCACGTGCTACAAAAACACCGAAAATAAGATAATATACCAAAACTTGGATTAAAGGACTGAGTAATTCCCACCAAAAACCTAGTCTATATAAATGGTAGGTTGCTTTTCGATCATACTGAGCTAATCGTAATATAATACGAAAATATAAAAAATGGACCTTTAAAACATTGAAAGAGGCTCTCATTCACCTGTTTCTCCCGCAACGAATTCCTCTACCCATTGACGCATCAATGGGCCAAAATAGGTACCTGTTAAGGAATGATCCTCGTAATCTGCTATATCAAGCATGTAAGGCACTTTCTTGGCATCGCAACCATCTAAAAACGGTTTTAAATGTTCTGTGTAATGATAGTCGAAACGACCCGCATGAAAATACATTTCTGGTATTTTTTTACAACTTAAAAATCGACTTTTTATAATATTGTTGAGATGATGATGCATTTGTTCAGGTCGATTACCTACCATTTTTTCATAGGCAGCCTTAACATATTTATTTTTACACAAACCTTCTGTACAAGTACTAATGTAAATTTGTGGATTCCCCACCAAAGTTTTTCCATAACTATAGGTTAGGGCATAATAGAGGGCAATTGAGCCACCTTTACTCGAACCTGCTGTAATAATATGGTTGGGACTAATGTTTAATTCATTCGCAATTTTAGTAATTAGAGCCACGACCGTCCGTTCATAATCACGCGCTCCTTCTCTTCCTAGGCAGAAACAAAATTGATCCTCGTACGAGTCTAAAATATACAAACGATTTACCGCAACACCATCTAAGGTACGAATGTAATTATAGACTGGTGGTTTACCTTTGTATTCATGCGTCGAAATTCCCGGAAAAATAACCACTAAATGATCTGATGGCGCCTCATGAAAAACGTACTTGACAGCTAAATCATTAAAATATATATCTTCCTTATAAAATTTAGCTTCCAATAACTTTCCTGTATGGTTATCAACGTAGGCGGTTTCACTCATTTTATTAATTATAAGTTTGCCGTTACGTTTTACGAAAAACTGGATTTTATAAGCACCACTTTCGATTGTTTCAAATGAAACAGTCAATTGACTATTTTTTACCATTTTATAGTTGCTGCGGTACATTATCCCATTGTTAACGATTACATAATAGGCGTAATTATATTCCGCATTGTCTGTTATATTTAACAATTCACCTGTCCAAGTGACTGTGGTCCCTGTCAATCCGGGGGAATTAATACGTAATTGTCCGTTCATCTACACACCTCTTAATTTATATTTTTACTTTTTAGCACCGTATTTTTTACGTAATGAAGGCGAAACTGCTTTTCTTTTTTCAATTTCATCACGAAAAAAAAAGAACGGCAGACCCCTTTTTTATACGTGTAATTTTTCCACGCTGAATTAATGAATAAAACCCTTGTTTTGAAATTTGCAAACACGCCAATGCTTCACTTGTAGAAAGGAACACAGTATCTAAATGTTCAACGCGTGGATCTTTTTCTGACATATCAATACTCCTATTCTTGACTGACTTTGATAATTAAATGAGTTAATTCGGCTGTTATCTTAACACAGTCAAAATATTCCATTGGATAACGTGACAAATGACTAATCTTAGTGCTATCAGTCATCTCAATTAAATTGACCATATCAGTGATAGTCGGTACTATAGAAGATTCTGGATAAATTGATTCCGCACCTTCCCAGTTTAAAATACAAGGAAATGCACCTGATGCCATGCCTTCCATCGGTGCTAAATGAAAGCTCTCATTGTCACTTGTCGATAAAGTGTACCCGATTTTTTTAAACCATTCGCCCATATCTGCACCATGTTTATCAATAATTACATGTTTTTTTTAATGGCCCTTTTCTTATACGTTCAAATTGTTCATCGTAGTATGCCATCTCAGCAGGACGATTTTTCATCCATTCTAAATCTGAAGGTAACTTTCCTTTAATAAACAAACGATAGCGTGGATCTTTTTCAATCAATTGTTCCAACACGTCCAAAGCTAAATCCAACCGTTTCAACTGCGGTAAAATTCCAACTAATCCTATATTAAACGCCGCACCTTTTTCTTTCGGTTTCGCAAAGACTTTAGTATCAATCATGTTGTAAATCATTATCATTTTTTCACGTGGCATCCCGCATTTTTGCTGAAAAACTTCGTATATGTGTGGCGAAACAGCAATGATTTTATCAATTGCCCTATAATTAAACTGGGCAGGATAAACCGTTTTGTTTTCTTGTGCATGAACGCGAACAATTAAATGTTGATGTTGATGTTTGTTTTTTGAATACCAAACAGTATTACCCAATCCCCATTCGCAAAAAATAACATCCGCCCAGTCTAACAATGCACGACTTTTACTTTCGTCGTGCTGATTATGACCAGACCACTGATCAATTTTCACTTCAAATTGTGAATCTGCTTCCCACTGTTTAATTGCCAACTTCAAAAATTTCAGATCATGACTTGCAACTAACAGTTTTATTGGCTCTTTTTTGAACGCCCACAGTACTGTTTTCAAACGCTGATAACTTGCATGAAAAGTATAGGGCCGAACAGCATCAAACGCCATTTTTGCAGCTCGTTCATAAAGCTGACTATCCGCTATTACATTTTTAATGATAGTTTGACAATCCCTTGTCGAATTAACAAATAAAGGGTAGTTGTTACCTAACAATTTCCGATGTAATTTTGTTGGACGACAAATGACTGGTTTACCTGCTCGACTATACTCTAATAACTTAGTTGATAACTCAACACTTTCATTATTATCAATTGATTCAGACCTAAACCCCATACCTAAGTCGGCTGATTCTATTAACAACTGTCCTTGCTTCCGAGAAACTGCACCATGCCATTTAACAGCCTCCATTTGGTCGAAACGTTCAATAAGTTCTGCTCTTCGATCATTAAGCGGTCCTTGGAATTTATCACCAGCAATGCTAAGGTCAATCGATACTTTAGCTTGCGTTAGACCATCAACGATATCTAACAGTTCTTCAATGTACCACTCTTCGGCAAATTTACCGGTGTAAATGAGCTTGTTATTGTTATTCTTAAATCGTGGTTGTTCTGTAATATTTGGAATCATTGGCTTTAAAAGTTCAATTTTCGATCCATTTTCTTTTGTTAATTCACAGAAAGCTTTTTTCATCTCTTCAGTTTGCAAAAATAGTTTTGGAAAGTCTTGATAAATTGCCTTTAATCGTCGCCGTTCTCCTTTTTTCGAATACTGTTGCCGATGCTCAAAATTTGTAATATAAGGGATTGTTTTAGCTGCTAATTCCTTTTCGTTTTGTAACGCCACTACTAAATCTAATCCCCGTACAATAATCAAATCGTACTTAAGTAGGTCATCCCGCTCCTTCATCAATGCAATGGCCTCAGAAATCGACATGCGATTACGATTTTCAAATGAATGTTGTTCATAAACTGTAAAGGTGTCAATCACAGCCACATTATCCAATTGCTCCATTTCACTAATTAGATGTTTATGTTTAATTTTAGCTTTCAATAAAATTTCGACATTCACATTTTTACCTACTGCTAACATATTTGCCATTGAAGTGAGCCATACTGCCGACCCATCAATAAAATTCAAATCCACATCACCATATACTAAAACATTTAACTGACGCATAAGTCCTCCTAATCTATTTTTCAACCTGATTTTTAAATTTCATTGGACATTGTCCCCCTTGTTTAATGAAGTTAAAGCGATCGCTGCTAAATAGTCGCTTACCCGCACTAAATTCAGATGCTAACGAGTCATCGATAGCCATACGTTCAAACAATTCAAACACATTATCTGATGTTACCATTTCCGTTTTAAAGAGAATTTGTCCATATCCACCATCACTTACGAATTGATAATCTAACCCTTTCTCTTGTTCAATTAATTGATTTTTCTTAAATAAAAAATGATTTTTTTTGACAATAATATCCGCTTCACTATATATAGCACTCGCAATCATATCTTCTAAGTAATGCTTGCCATAAAAATGTTGTAAATCAATGTAGGCACTGTATTTAGTATCAATAAGATCAGATAGAGACGGGATGTTTTTTAAATAAGGATAGTGATAAATTCGACAAGTTGATGTGTTATACTGATTCATCAACTGGGCATTAGCTGCATTAATTGTTGTCAGAAGAATAAGTTTTTTCGCTGGATAAAGCTGACTTTCAAATAATAATTTTGCTTTTTCTGCTTCTTTCTCATTTTTAGCCCGTACAATTATCGTGACGTCATTTTGATAAGTGTATGTAATGCCGATGTTTTTTAAAATTAAAGAGAGCCTATTCTGATACGTATGGTGAAGCATCACTTCTCGTATCCCTGCTAGTCTTTTTTGTTCGTAAAGTTGGTCATTATCTAAAACAACACGGAATTTTTCTTCTAACGAAGAAGTATCGTCACCTATCATAACAATATCTCCAAAGAAGCGTTTGATTCCCTCCGAGTAACTACTTATAATAGGTGTGCCTGAGGCAAGTCCTTCAAATACTCTTCGTGAAAACATCGTTGGTGAGTATTTAATGCTGTTAACATTAACCATATATTTATAACCTTTATACGCAAGTGGAATCTTTTTATAAGGTAAACTACCCTGTACACTTTTTTGGAAGCGTTCTGGAAATGAAAAGTCTGTTCGACCTTCTTTGTTCTTTTCATAGTTACGATCAAAAATATCCAATCCTTGAATCGTGGCAACCTCCAAAACTTCTTCCATATCATTGCGTCGTTCTACATGACGATTTCCATAATACGAACCTGCAAAAGATACCCCATCTTTCCGCTCATTTTTCAAACGAATCGGATTATGTAATCTCGGTTGGGCAGAAAAAGGGAGTGCGTAAACATTCTTATGCTTTGCACGGTTCTGGTAGTTTTCAATCATATTGGCATCTGTAGTATAGATATAATCAAATAACTCTGCCGTTTCAATGAATTTTTCAAAATGGATAGGGTCTTCTTTATTCCAAAAAACCGTTGGAATACCTCTGCTCTTACACCATTGCAACAATTGATGTAATGCTTCTTTATCTTGATTCGCATATTTAGCAATTTTAAATTCCCAACTACCACCATTTCCGCGCCATGCACTTTCCACGAATAATAAGTCCGGTTGTTGTTCTTCTAAAACCGCTTTGAAGTTTTCTGGCGAAAATGTAATCAGTTTAACTTCTTCTTGATAACAACTCATCGTAAACTCATCAAAAATGACGGCCATCTTCAACTCAGTTAAGTCATTGATTTTTGTTACTTTTTTTTAATAATTGTTGTGGCGCAGCTTTACTTATATCCTTATTTTTGTTCACTTGATCGATTCGCTTAATTTCACCTTTTTTGAGGATAACCATGCCTTTACCACTTATTTTCATTGCTATTCTAATTTCTTTTGTCATATCAGATAATGTATGGGTAATTGGCGCTTGGATTGAATATAATGTCGATGTTCGTTTTTCAACATGACTATATTCAATAATTGCTATGTGAACAGAGGCCTTACCAATCACCTCCGCATCAAAGTGTAAATGGATATGTTCGTTTTCTAATACTGGAATAAGCTCTTGAGGAAAACTTTTAAAATAGGTATTTTTCTCCAAGAGCGAAATATAATTTGCTTTGTCGGTTGTATTGGAAAATATTAAGTTATTATCTTGACTGTATTTATGGACTGTCGGATGTGAACTAAACCAATTTTCTAGTTTCATAATCGCTGTATTGGATAATAAAACAGGGTTGATTTGGTTTAAAATTTGTTGCTGTAGTTCTTCAATTTCAACTTTCCAAGTTTTCATTTACGTTATTCCCTTCACTCGTTTCTTTTTTAAAACCCAATATTTCCTCATCAATTTAATGATTTTAGTATTGTTTAATCGTTGATATCTTTCGTTCAGCTGTTTCAGTTCTAAATCTTTACGTTTTACTTCTGCAACTAAAATTGCGTGTGCTTGCTTAAGTTTCTCATGTAAAGAGCTTAATTCAGCTAGCTGTGTTTCTGTAATTTCCATCAAGTTTTTTTTGTTGTTCTAACACTTGAAAAACGGTACGCTGAAATTGAATGCGTTTTTTCTTTTTTCTACACGACTTGCTTCAATTTTTGTCTGAAAATCACGTTGTTCTGCCTTATAATGTTCAAGAGCGTGTATTGCTTCATCGCGTTCTATCTTCATTTTAGCCATCTCAGCTATTTGCTCTGTCACCTGTTGTTCCAATTGTTTGATTTTTGAAACTAGTGCACTTCCTTCTGTTTTCATGTGGTTTTCTCCTTCCTTAACCTAACGCTCTGCTTAGGATTTGATTGTTTTATAGACAGTAAGCAATTGCTTACTTTCATGCTCCCAATTGTATCGTTTACTTGCCTTTAACGCATTGTTCCTTAAGCATTCACGATATTCTGGATGCGCAATTAATAGATTAACAGCTTGCGCAATCGATTTTGCTGAATGGGAATCAACCAAAATCCCTGTTTTCTCCGTTAAAACAACCCGCTTCATTTCAGGGAATCGACTGGCTATGACTGGAACACCAGCCATCATGTATTCAAATAGCTTATTAGATGAGGCAGAAAAATGATTGTAACAGACGTTATTTAACACTTGAAACCCTAAATAAGCTTGTTTTGTATAGGTTGGCAAATCACTTAATGGCACTTTTTCTACAAATTTTATTCGATCAGATAACTGTTCTTTTTTAACACGAGTCACTAGTTCCAACTTCATTTTCCCATCACCAATCAGCACAAGAACACCTTTATTAAATAAAGGGACTGCCTCAATTAATTTATCTAATCCCCGTCCCGTTTGTATACCTCCTTGATATAGAAGAATAGGTTCTTCAGGAGGGATATTTAAAAGCTGATATAAATTACAATTGTTTTTACTAGCATTCTTTGTAACCGTTGGATAATTATGAATCACCGCTGGACGCCTTCCGTAGAGTTGCTCGATATAGTTTGCTCGCGTTATATTCTCATGAATGTAAACATCAACATGTTTTAGTAATTTCCGTTCAACCACTTCATACCATTTACTGTTATAACCGGTACGACTCGTTTGGATTTCATGTGAATCATAAACGAGTTTTGTACGTGTTACTTTTTTGATGATTACCCCCTGCAATAAGGTGTTCAAATCATTGCTGTGAACGATGTCACCTGGTGCTTTTAAAGCGACTAAAGTCATTTGCCAAAAGATATACCCGATACGAAGCCAACGTTTTTTTTTCATAAAGAAATAATAATAGGATTAAAGAAAGGCCTACGACAGGAATCGAATAATAGCCGATGACGAGTAAAATGCTCGCTAAAACAAACGCTAAAATGGATTTTTTCAATTGATTTAACTGGCCCAAAATAGGAAGTGTTCCCTTTACACGTGTCACTGTTAGATTATTAATGTCATTCTGAGGAAGCAAGCTTTGTGGTTTAGAGGGTTGGATTGCAATAAGTAGCACTTGATTCCCCGCCTCGGCTAACGTACCCACACTTCGCAATACCCTCGCATCATTCGTAAAGTGATTCCAAACAAGCATCGTTACTTTATTATTCATCTCGACAGACCTCTTTTAATTTTTGTTTATTCAAATCCCAATTGTAGTATTTCATCGCAAATTGCCAACCATTATTACCTAAATCCTGACGTAATTGCGGTGAATTTTTCAATAGTGTAATCGTATCTCTGATCGACTTAATCTCTTCCTCCTTAAAGACAAAACCACAGTGTGCCTGTTCAATAATAGATTTACTATAGCCTGAAACAACTGCAACTGTTGGAATAGAACAACCCATGTAGTCAATCAACTTTCCTGGTATTACCTTATGAAATGCTTGATGATCAGTTAGACTTAGAAAGGCTATATCTGCATCACGAATCATCTCCAATACATTTTTACGTGTATCAGGTGGAAGGATGCTTGTGTTTTGAGCTAAATTTTCAGCTAAAATACGTTGTTCTAATTGTGTTTTCTTATAACCATAACCGACAATTTTAAACTTAATTTCACAATCACCTGCCATTGCCTTCGCTAATTCACAAAAGACATCTAGATTTTGCGCAAGACCAATATTCCCTGCATAAATGACTGTGAATTTTTTTCGTTGTCTTTTTATGGTCTTTTTCAGCTCTTGTTCTGTTAAACCATTGGGAATAAAACTAATTTTAGAAGGATTTATTTCTTTATCTTGTAAGTATGTTAAAAAGCCCTCACTATTAATTAAAATTTCATCAGACGCTTGATAGACTTTATTTTCTAACCAGTATGCAGCTTTCATGTTGAAACTGTTTGTTTTCTTCCCAATCCCTCTAAGGCATCAGGCCATAAATCCCGCACATCGACAATTAAGCGTGCTTTCCATTTCCATTTAGCGATAATGCCAGGTATTGAGATGAAAATTGGCGGTGTTGAGATTAACACAATATCGTATTTCTCTTTTGAAAAAATTATCCGAAAAGTTAATTTGATAATTGTCTCTAAATATAACAGTAAACGAAAAAATAAATTGCTTGTATAATACTGTGTACGAATTGTCACACGTGTCACATTGGCAGGTGCTTCATCCCAAAATTTATTTTGTTGGTAAATCTCTTTATTCGGATAGGTCGGTGCCGATGTCAGAACATCAACTTGATGATCTTCACTTAATAAGGCAGCAATATTTTTAAGGCGATTGGCAGCACTGCCGATTTCAGGATAAAAATTTTGCGTTAGCACTAATATTTTTTTTACCAAACCGGTACACCTTTCCTAATTATGCCAGTTGAGTTGTTTGCTCAATCACTTTTTCTATGCGAGCAAGGTTCCCTAGGTTGATATAATTAATGTCATTAGCGGACACGTTAAGAATGTTTTTTGTGTCGAGGATATTTTTTTTGGTTCATATTTTCAAATGTTGTTGAGTCCATCTCTCTAAACGCACTATGATCCGTTAATACTAGAATTAAATCTGCGTTATTAATTGCCACAGCAAGATTTTTTTCCACGAAGGCTGCTTCAACATGAGGATCATAGGCCACTACCTCAAAACATTGTTGCGCTGTTAAGTGTTCATAAATTTCCATTGCAGGACTTTCACGAACATCATCGATATCTCCTTTATATGTAAGACCAAAAACTGTTATTTTTTTTTCCTGAATACTGTTGCATTAACTGGTTTGTCTTTGTTATTACAAACTGAGGCATTGATGTATTTATTTCACGTGACAACTGAATTAGAGGCGAATAATCTGGTGAAGCTGCTGCTATAAAATAAGGATCAATAGCCAAACAGTGACCCCCAACACCTGGCCCCGGTTGATGAAGGTTAACACGAGGATGTTTGTTAGCCATTTCAATTACTTTTAAGGCATCAATATCTAAATCAGCTGAAATTTTAACCAATTCATTCGCTAATGCAATATTGACATCTCGAAACGTATTTTCCATTAATTTAGAAAGTTCTGCTGTTCTGGCAGTTGTTAAAATGAGTTCCCCTTTAACAAATGTTTCATAGACTTCTTTTCCAGCTTGCGTACATTCTGCTGTGACACCACCAATGATTCGATTGTTATAGACAAGCTCATGAATGATTTGTCCTGGTAATACGCGTTCAGGACAATGCACGAGATAGATTGTTTCACCGATTATAAAACCAGCTTCTTCCAACATCGGTTGTACAAGATTTTCGGTTGATTGCGGTGCGACCGTCGATTCAAGAATGATTGTGTTACCCACTTCAACAAACGGTAAAATCGATTTAATCGCATTCGCAACATAACTCAAATCACAGGACTTTAAGTCATCGTTATGATTCGGAGTCGGAACTGCAATAATGAAAACATCTGCCTTTTCTGGCGTTAATGACGCCTTAAACGTTCCACAGGCAAGTGCATGATTGAGCTCCTCTTGCAACCCAGGCTCCTCAATATGTAAAATACCGCGATTTAATTGTTCGACAGTCAGACAATTAACATCTACCCCCACAACATCTTGGTTATGATTTGCAAACATAACAGCCGTAGGTAATCCAATATATCCTAATCCCATTGTTACTATTTTCATTTTTACATCCTCATATTCTATAGTTTTTTTGTCTTTAAAAGTTAGTAATGTCATCATTTCAGATGTGACATTACTTTAAAAATTGTTTACTCAGATTCAGGTATTTTAACCTTCCATTCTCCTAAAATTTCTTTCATTGGCATATACACTAAGATTGCCTCCGTCACAGAAGTTGGAATTTCAAAATAAACATCTCCTGAAACCTTATCATTCACTGCGATTTCTTGACCAATACTATTTCCTGGTGCATACACGTTGTATGTATCTTTACCAACTTTAAGCTTAAAATCGCCTCCACCGATACCTACTGCCATCTGATCATTGTTTTTGAAAGATAAGGTGAACATTACAATGTTTTTCTTATCATTCTTACCTGATTCAGTGGTTCTGATTTTTTTCAACTTCATTTCGATGTTGTCAATCGTCTTTGTTTTAAATTGTTGTTCCGCTGCAATGTTCTTTTGTTCTTTTTTTTCAGAAGTAACTCCACAGGCTGATAACAAGAACAAACATAGCAATGATACAAGCAGTATCGTTTTTTTACTCATTTCTTCACTCCATTCTTTTTATAAACATTGATTGAACAGTAGCACTTTTTAAATAAGGGGTACCACTTAATTATATTTCTGATTATGAATAATGTAAAATAATGATTAATCATATAACAATAAGAAATACAAATACATATAGACTGTGATGAGCTTATCAAAAAGGGATGATGTGTTAGTCACATCATCCCTTTCGGATTGTAGAAAAAGTCGAAACAGACCTCATTTTCTGTTGAATTCTATTACTATGACTTTGTTTACGAGATGATAAGACTGAACTACGGCAGTCTTTATCTGCAACAATGCTAATGAGTCTGGGAAGTAGTGCCACTTGCTTATATCTAGCTGTATTTACTTAATAACATTTAATTGTTTCTCTGTAAGGATATTATTCCCAGAATCTAAACCGAGTACCGTGACCTTATCTGATAAGTCTGTAATAAGATTACGAGCGTAATACTTGAAGGCACCTTCTTTTACAGGAATCGTTGATTGGATCACTCCGTTAACTTTGACTTGCACTTTCACAACATCCCCCGAATACGTCCCTTCGATGTGAGAGTTATTGAATTTATAATCTAATAAACGCAGATCACCCTCCGATTGAATGACACTTAAGTTGTTGTTACGTATCTCAACTTTGTTTACATCATAAATTGCAACACGAACATCGTCTCCACTCTTAATCTTATCTTTTGCATAGTATTTAAAAGTTTGATCTTTAATACCAATCATTTGTGTCATCTTGCCGTTAACAATTAACGCCATATATTTCGCATCACCTGTATACGTACCTGTCACGTGACTTGCACCCATACGGTATCCGTCTACAGATAACGTTGCAATAGTTGTACTTATTTTAACAAGTTGTGCACTCACTTCATGACCAGCTACATTATAACCAACCAATTCCACTTTAGCATCGGCATCTGTAATTTTATCTTTAGCATAGTATTTAATTGTATTATCACTTACTTTTACTTTTTGTGTTAACACACCGTTAATACGTAATGCCACATGTGAGACTGCTCCTGTATAGCTTCCATACACATAGTTATCTTTACCAATAACAAACGTAGTAGCTTCTACAAATGCATCATCTGCTGTATTTTCTGTTACGTTTACAACCGCACGTTTCACTTCATTGCCTTTCGCATCAAAACCAACAATGGCTACCTTATCTGATGCCGCATTGATTAAGTTCGATGCCCAGTATTGATAGGAATCCCCTTGCACATTAATTTGTTTCGTTAAGACACCGTTAATTTCAATTGCGATTTTTTTAATTAATGTACCCGTTAATTTACCGGTTACATAACGACTTTCACCAATTTTAAAATCAATGGCATTAATACTCGTATTAGCTAATTCAATAGCAGCTTTTAATAATGTTTCAGCTTTAGCAATATCAGCTACTAAGTTTTCTTTATCTTTACCTTCAGGTAACTTGTTGATTAATTCTTTAGCCGAGTCAATCATCTCTTGAGATGTTTGCTCTCCTAATATTGTCTTACTTTCATCACCAAAGAGGTTATTTGTTGCCTCTTGTGCGGCTTTCAAATCGGCAGCTGCTTGCGTCACCTCATCTAGTAATGCTTGGGCTTGAGTAACATCAGCTAATAATGACTCTTTCTCTTTACCATTTGGCAATTTATTAACCAACTCTTTAGCCGAGTCAATCATTGCTTGTGAAATATCATCCGCTAAAGAAGATTTAGCCTCATCTGCAAAGAGATTATTTGTTGCCTCTTGTGCCGCTTTCATGTCTGTTGATGATTGAATGGCTTCATCTAATAAAGTTTGAGCGTTTGCAATTTCCTCTTTCAAGACCTCTTTATCTTTACCCACTGGCAATTTGTCAGCTAATTCTTTGGCCGAGTCAATCATTTCTTGAGTAGCATTATCAGCTAAAAGAGTATGCTCTTTGTCTGCGAACAAGGCATCAGTTGCCTCCTGTGCTGCTTTCATGTCAGCTGCTGCCTGTGTTTTTTCATTTAATAACGTTTGAGCCGTTTGAATGTCTGCAGTCAATTTTTGATGAACAGTTACAGTCATCGTTGTATTATCTAAAATTTCTTGAGCCTTATCAATCATTGCCTGTGTTGCTTCTATTGCTAATTCAGTATGCGCATCGTTTGCAAAAAGGACGTCGACTGCTGCCTTCGCAATTTCGATTTGTTGTGAATAAAATAATTTTTCTAACAGTGAGTGGTCTGCATTTAACGAAGCCCTTGCCGCATCATTTTTCACTTCCATGATGTTTGCTTTAAGCGTTTCTAATTGTTGATTAGTTACTGACTCTTTTACTGCCGTTTTATCATTCGATGTAAAGTATTCAGCAATTACTGCTTTGTTTTGCTCGATGTTTTTCATATCTAAATCATACTGTTCTTGTGCTTTTACAATAGCCTCTAAATACGACGTCTTCACATCACTCATTGGCAACTCATTTGTTAAAGCTAACGCTGATTTAATCATGTCTTGTGTAAGTTTACCGTGAATTGAAGTCTGTTTCTCATCGGCATATAAAGCCGCTATCGCTGCTTTGGCTTTTTCATGTGCTGCTATATTTGCCTTTTTATCATCGAGTAATTGTTGTGCTTTTGCAATTTCAGCTTCTAACTTATCTTTATTTGATCCTGGTACAATCGTATCCGCAACAAGTTGTTTCACAGTATCAATTGTTGCTTGATCTACATCTTGTCCGATTGTTGAATGTTCATCATCTGAGAACAATTCATTTACTTTATCTGTTGCAGCTAACAAGTTATTTGCCTGCATTGCGTCATACAATTCAACTAGTTTACTATGTTCCGCCATCAATGCTGCGCGTTCGTTATTATTTATAACAGTTGCAATCTTGTTCTTAAATCCATTTAACTGTTCAAGCGTTACTTCACTTTTAATTTGTGTTTTGTCAGTCGATGTGAAGTATTCATTACTTTCATCTTTTAAGCCTGCAATTTTTTCTAGATCAACATTGTATTGATTTTGTGCCTTGGCGATGTTCGCTAGGAACGTTTGTTTTTTCGAGTCAACTGGAACGGCATTTGCTAACGTCGTTGCTTGATCTAAAAGTGCTTGTGTGAGATTACCATGTATCGAAGTCATTGAACTATTCGTATATAACGCTTTTACTGCTGTCTCTGCTTTTTTAGATGCTGCTGATTCGACAATCACAATATTTACTGCAATTTTCTGATTAGCTTGTAAATTAGTAAACGAGACATGCATTGTAATAGGATATGTACCCGGCTTATTAAAATCAATGTTTCCTTCATACCACTTTTTCTTAATTGGTGGTGGTGTTGTTGAACCGGTAAAGACATCTACTACCTTAAACCATTTTTCAAATATTATCCCACCAGTATGTCCTTCTGTAAAAGTAATGTTACCACTACCGATTCGTTGTAATTCCCACCACGACCAAGCACCTTTGTTTTTCGCCTCATTTTTTTGAGTGTTCTTTTGTGTCGTTGTTATCGGTGTTTGTTTAGTCTCGTTTGCATTGACAGATGCAGACGGTACTAAGGGACTCACACCAATTACAGTTGCGAGTGTCGCTGCTCCTACTTTTGTCATTTTTTTCTTAAATCTTTTCTTCGTCATTTTATATTGCTCCTTTTAGTGTTTTTCTATGTTCTACGATTGATCAACGTCCTCCCTTCCTTAGCTTACTTTAACGTATTGTTATCGAACAACATAGAGAGCTATTCTTTTACCTAGTTACATTAATAGCTTCTACATCAGTATAAGTCACTATAACTATTTACAAAAACAATCATTACTTATGATACTATTCTTTTTAGTTATAATTGAGTGACAAACGCTTTTAGGTTAGGTGTAAATAGTTATCTCAAAGTTTGTATATAACATTAAATGTCAATTCAATTAGTCATATCATAGGATTCACCAGAAATGCTTATATCCCTGCTGATTTTCTTTACTGCTTTGGTAAACGAGTTGCATTTGAAACGGCAATAACTGACCGCGGTAAAGTTTTACGTCCTAACTAATTAAGATTGTCGATTGGCTTCTTCAGTCGTAGTATTAATTTTGTTGACTAATTCCATCGATATTTTTGCCAGTTGTTTTGTTCGTTCGTATAAATAGTCTGCAGCAGGTAAAGCAACCGTTCTACGATTAATATTTTGAAATAACTTTACACCATTTTTTTTTCTCTAAATAGGCGATATGTTGTGATACTGTTGACTGTGTAACATGTAAGGCTTCTGCTGTCCTAGTATAGTTCAATGTTTCATATACTTTTTAAAAAATGTGTAATATCGATTATCTAGCATTCGTCTCGTCCTTTCCCAGAAAAATTAATTATTTATATCTATTATTTAATTTAACTATTTGATGCCTACCCTCAACGTGTTATGAAGTGAGTATAAAACTTTTATTTCTACTTGAGAAACAACTTTTTTTAATCGTACGATAAATATATATGATGGTATCTACTTTTGTATTATTTTAGGTAATCATTATATTAGAGTTCATTCTTTGAAATACTTCAGTTCTTCGTTAACTGCTCTTTTTGTCTGGGATAGAATGAAGGAGGGATTCATCGTCTGAATATTAAACATCAATCTGACTGAATTTTTTCTAATTACCAGTGTTTGATTTGGAAATCCCAGGTTGCTAGTCTCTCTGTTAATCATTTCAAATGATTGTTTTTTGAATTTTCTGTCATAAATGTTTGGCACATTTCTATCAAGTATCATTTACCTGTAGCACGATTGATTGATGGTTTGTTTAACTGTTAAGTTAGAGCATATCATAAAAGAACGCTAATTAGTAGGTGTAGTACCTACGGTTTCCTTTTAGATAAACCGTTCAAATCCCTTGTGCCTGTAAGGTTTCATGGATTCCACGCTCGAAATGGATACCCTCGCAAAATTTGTGGTATTTTCCACAATTATTGCAATTGAATTGTTCATTTAAATAAAGACAGCCGCACCCAATTCACCTCGGTATACAGCTGCCACTCTTAATTTTCTAACATTGCTCGTCTGTTTTTGTACAAATAGCAGAGGCTTTATTCTACTGCGACGATAACTTTAGACTCACTACGGTTTCCTTTTACATCTTGATTCACGAGATGCATAATTGTACCTGCCGTTTGTTTTGGTAGCGTTATTGAGAATTCACCTTCAGCTGTTGTTGTTACCTCACTAACGATTTTTTTATCTTCATTCACTAGTTTCACTACCGTATTTCTCTCGCCTTCACCAGTTATAATTGTTTGATTTGATTGATTTATAACTGAATCAATCGTTACTGGACGTGGAGGTATAATATCGGTATTGATGACTTTCAAATTAGAAAAATATATTTGGACATAACCGCTACCTAAAAAATTAAATTTTGTATAGTGAGTTCCAAAATAAATAGGCATCATCCCTGTTTGTTTCGCTGTATAACTCATTGTTTGTTTCACAGTTCCCTTAGTTGTTGGATTTTTATTTTTCGATTGGTCTCCTAAACCAAAGCTCATTGTTTGAGTATTGAATTCTGCCGTATTTGGATTCAGTGAATCGAAAGTTAACAAATAATTCTCACCCGCAACACCTGCTAAATCTTGTTTTAAGAATGCACCAATGTCTTGCTTAAATAAAAACATACGTAATGATCCATTTGTCATTTTTGTTATCTGACTATCTTTGTTCGCATCTAATGTGAACAGCTGTTCTTTAGATATCTTTATTTTCGAGTCTACATTACTCCGATAGTTTTTCTTATCACTACTCATTAACCAGTTTGGTATTCCTGTTTGAGATGTAACAAGTGCACTGTTTTTCAATAGATTGATTGTCGGAGCAATTTCAGCACGTAAAGTCGATATATTGTCCACTGTTTGTAAAAAAACCGTTACTTTCGCGATATAAGTTTGACCCGAAACTTCAAGGTTTTCTGCATGTCCGGCACCTACGACATCTAATTGTTCTTTGTAGCCAGCCGCAGCTCCATACAAGACCGTTTTAGCCTTAGGTGGAATGAATGTATCTTTTGTTCCATGAATAAATAATTTCGGAACTGTCGAATTTTCAACTGAATTGAGTGGGGAAATATCATATAAATCAATTTTTAACTTTGGTTTGACATAATTATCATTCAACGAATCGACTAGACGATTTTCAAAAGCATACCAGTCCACCATATTTACAAGTGGAATATATTGGAGGTATTTTGTAACCATGTGCATAACATCATGTGCTTGTTCCTCAATTGAAAAATAACCACAATCTTCAATAATCGCTTTAACATTTAAGTTAGGATTAATGGTATCTTGACTCATCATTACCGTTGCTGCTCCCATTGATACGCCTAACAAAACAAATTCTTGATTAGGTTTTATCGCTGCTTCCTGTTCTAGCCAACCATTCACATCATTTTTTTCATATGCACCAAAAGCTATGTATTCGCCTTGGCTCTTACCATGTGAACGAGCATCTGGAACGATAACATTGTAACCTAAATCACTTAATAATTTAGCTTCAGCCATAATATTTATCGGTTGTGAGCGATAACCGTGTTGAACTAAAGCCGTTTTAGCTGATTTATTATCGATGTAATACGCATGTAGTTTGATATTCTTATTGGTCGGTTTATCAAAAACCGTTTGGTAGCGATCGCTTTTGTTTTTTAATCCTTCAAACCATTTATTTTCTTTTACCCCTGATGTTAAACCAAAAAAGTCAGTTACACTAATAACGCTATTGTTACGTCTCACTGCCACATCAAACGCTAACCCTGCAATTACTTTTTCTACCGCGGAACTAACAGAGCGTGATTTTGGTATTGTTACATCCGCATCATTTAAATACTTTTCAATTTCTTCGACAACCACTCGTTCATTTGCTGGCAATGCCCTTCGTTCAGCTGCACCTTTTTGTTCGAAACGTTCGCTGTTTACCGCTTTATTTGGCATTTCAGTCTTTGTGTTGCTGATGATAATTGTCTCAGATGCAGTTACCAATGGAGCAGTTAATCCCCCCAATGTCACTATAAAAATAATTATTGCCTTGAAAAAAAATTTCATCCTTTTTTCTCCTCTTCTCATCAAATTATGTATAATAGCAAACAAATTTCACGAATATAATAAACCTTTATCGTTTAAACAATCGGATAATTGTTACTAAATGAAGATTATACATGCGGCTAAATGAGGTGTCAACGATAAATCTATTGACCTATTTAAAAGGAATCTACTGACCAAAAGTCTCGTTTTAGAGGCCATCTAACAAATTGTTTTTGACTCATTCAAAAAAAGTATTGCTGTCAAATTGTCCTTAGTAACAAACGGTGGAAATTAAAAAAACCGTAAATCACTAACGATTTACGGATCCGATGCTAGAAAAATTCATTTACTACTCTCAGGATAATTTCAGCTTCGCCTAATAAAAATGAGCATCCGAGTTGAGAGGAGATAAAGTCGTCGATTCATTTTAGTTTTTATGACCAAGAAGGATCTCTCAATCAACTCATTCACTTACAAATGAATCCCTTGATTAAATAACCGTTGCGGGTCGTATCTTGCAATTAGTTGTCGCAGGCGTTCACCCGTTTGTCCTGGCCAAGCTTTATCCGCCATCGCAAGACTCGTATTTGACGAATAGGCACCGTAAACACCGGTACTTAATTTTTCAATTGGTGCAAAGGCTTTTGTTTGCTCTGTTTCTTCTCCCGGCATCATCCACACACTCACAAAGGCTTCTTGGTATCTTGCAGCCCAAGCGGTCTCCTCAACGGCAACATCATTCATTGCCCCTCCGATTGAGCGTAGTTCCATTACTAATGTTAATGGATTTTTAAAGGCTTCAGCAATCGCTTCACCGAGTTGTTGGTCGGCTTTATCAATCAACCCATTCCAAATTTGAATCCGTTGTTGACCACCGTGTTCGGACTGCGGATGAGGTATAATTGTCGGATACGGAGTAATGGTGGCGTTATGTTCAATTAAAGGTGCAATTGCCGCTGCTTTCTCTAGCACAGGTGTTGCCTTCACTGTATCGGTTGTCGACCACACATTGCTCGCACTAATATTGAAACTACCAACTCCTGCTTTTTGTATCATTAAGAAGCTCGTCATTTCACGCGGTGCTGCTGTTGCCCATTTTCCCCAATCCGTCACAAATTGAGCAACATCATCGGTTGTATAGGTCAATCGTTGATAGATAACAGCTGCATCTTTCGTATCAGATTGTAAATGTGTCGCTTCAAAAACAAATTCAGTGATGACACCAAGTTGAGAACCTGCACCACGGATAGCCCAAAACAAATCGGGCTCATGCGTTGCATCGACCGTATGTACTGTTCCGTCAGCCGTTACTAAAACCACTGCTTTTATGTGATCAATCGTTAAGCCATGGCTGCGGGTAAAATAACCAATGCCGCCTGAAGCTGCTAAGCCGCCGACACCGACATCACCAAAGTTACCACTTGAGATAATTAAATCCTCAGGTGCCAACGCTTTTGCCACAGTGCCCCAATCTGCACCTGCTTGCACGCGCACTAGCTTTTTCTCTCGATCAATCAACTCCACAGTTCGCATTTTTGATAAATCAAGCACGACCCCACCCTGATTTGTTGATGAACCTGACATGCCGTGTCCGCCACTGCGTATTGAAAACGCTAAATGTTCGTCTGTTTTTTTCAATTTGGCAACGTACTGAACAACATTGGCAACATCTGCTGTCGATGTCGCCATAAAAATCAATTCAGGTGTGCCAACCTTCATGTAAGATGAGCGGACATTGCGATAGATAGCTTCTGACTTTGTAATGAGTAAGTCTTGTAGATTTGCTGGTATTTCGAGTGTATGATGATCTAATGACATGATGAGCCTCCCTTAGTTAACCGCCACCGAAGCAGTCACAATTAACTAGTTTAATGACACTGTGTTATTATCGTTCATAAAAACAACATAATCACGTGTTTACAAGCTTGATTACAGCAGTGATTACGTCGATTTACAATTCAGCACCAATAAACTGACTTTATCTCACCTTTGTAACTATGTCTTTATTATATACCTTTTAGCTAAATTTAATAGTAGACTGCTCAACTATTTTACCAGTAAAAAACGTGTCAATCCATTCATTTTTCATTTTTATATTTTAGCGAAACGAATTAAAAAAGGCTTATCAAACATGCTTACCAAAATAGTCATTTAGCACTATCAAAAGGCAAAAAAAAGACCCCTTGTAAACAAGGAGTCTTCTCAAAAGAGCACTTCTTAACGACGTACTTCTTTGATACGTGCAGCTTTACCACGTAATTCACGTAAGTAGTATAATTTAGCGCGACGTACTTTACCATGACGTTTAACTTCTAATTTAGCAATACGTGGAGTGTGTACAGGGAATGTACGCTCAACACCTACGCCGTAAGAAATTTTACGAACAGTGAAAGATTCGCTGATTCCAGCACCACGACGTTTAATAACCACACCTTCAAAAAGTTGGATACGTTCGCGTGTTCCTTCGACAACTTTCGCGTGTACGATGACAGTATCCCCAGGACGGAAATCTGGAACATCAGTACGTAATTGACCTTGAGTAATTTCTTCTAATATATGCATTATTATTTCTCCTCCTCAACGGACATTCTTGCACCCTAAATATGCACAGCGGAACATCGTTAATAGACTGATATCTTCAGTCACCATATTATATTATCACAGTTTTTAACAGCTGACAAGTATATCTTCTTTCAAAGTAAAAAAAAATTCAGTTTTATTGCTCTTTTTTGTTCGGATCATATAGTACTTCAGCCTTTAAAAAGGTTAAATCAGCGTCACTTAAAGGATACACATCCAACATATCCGGACGACGCGATGCTGTCCGGCGAAGCGACTCCTCATGACGCCAACGTTCAATGTTGGCATGATGACCACTCATTAAGACATCAGGCACTGTTAAACCGCGGAAATCGGCTGGACGTGTGTAATGAGGGTGTTCAAGCAAGCCAGTTGAGAACGAATCGGTAACCGCTGACTGATCATTGCCTAAAGCACCTGGAAGAAGGCGGACAACACTGTCCATAATCGCCATTGCCCCAACTTCACCACCTGTTAAGATATAATCACCAATCGAAATTTCATCGGTCACCAAATGTTCGCGAATGCGTTCATCATACCCTTCGTAATGCCCACAAATCATAATCAGTTGTTCCTCTTGCGCGAGTTCTTCTGCTAATTTCTGCGTATAAGGCACGCCAGCGGGATCCAACAGAATAACACGTGGTTTGACACCTTCTGCTTTCAAATGCGCAACAGCGTCAAATAAAGGCTGTGCCATTAGGAGCATTCCGGCCCCACCACCATAAGGATAATCATCAACATGACCTTGACGATGGGTTGAAAACGGACGAAAATCCGTTGCATCGACATTAACCAACCCTTTTTCAATCGCGTTTTTAATGATTGAAGAGCCAGTAACGCCGCTAAACATTTCGGGGAAAAGCGTTAAAATATCAATTTTCATCAGTTCAACAGTCCTTCGATGATTTCAATCGTGACGATTTTGTCTGCGACATTGACATCTAACACAACCGATGGAATAAACGGAATTAACTGTTCTTTTCCATTAGCACCTTTAGCAATCCACACATCGTTCGCCCCTGTTGACAACACTTCTTTAATGACACCAACAACCGTCCCATCTTCGCCAACAATCTGACAACCTAAAATTTCATGATGGTAGTATTCACCTTTAGGCAAAGCCTGTACGCGATCACGTTCGATTTTAAGCTCGCTGTTTTTCAATTCTTCCGCTAACTTAATGTTGTACACATTTTCAAGCGTAATGAGGTCGAAGTTTTTATGTTGACGGTGTGTCAAAATCTTGACCCTCGTTGGTTTTTGTTCGCCTGGTTTAAATAAGGCCAATTCGTTGCCTGGTGCAAAACGTTCCATCGCAAAATCGGTCACACTAAGCACACGTAATTCTCCTTGAACACCATGTGTATTTACAATTTTACCTACATTTAAATATTCTGTCATCGTGTCTCACCTCGTTCTAATTTCAATTATAATATCATCCTTAATGATGATTTCTTGCTCTTGTAGCACTTGGGACCATGTGTCACCGACAGCAATCGGCACAAGCGCCTCAACTTCGCGTTCGATAATTTCTGTACCGAGCGGCAGTACGGCGAGTTGTTCTGTCTCATAAGACACAATTGCTGCCTGTTCTTCACGTTTAGTAATTTCATTAGCAAAGTAGGCCGTGATTTTATCTTGCGGATGCTTCGAAAGATGTAGTTGCTTTTTTTTGTTGAAACCGTAATTGCTCGATTTCCATCTGCAGTTGCTTTCGTTTTAGCTCAAAAGATAGTTGAATACGTTCGAGTGATTCTGTCGTCAAAACCCGTTTAACTTGAATCCGTTGTAAAATATCCATCCGATCACCTCTTTGGTTAAATTAAAAAAATCGCCCACATCATAAATTAATATAAATGATGTGGACGATTTCATTAAATATGATTGCTTAATATCTTATTTAGAGTATTTAGCGTTGTGGAATTTTTCTAAAATTCCTTTTGAAGATAATAAAGTACGTACTGTATCAGAAGGTTGCGCACCTTTGCTTAACCATGATAAAACAGCTTCTTCATTGATTACAACTGTTTCTGGTTGAGTTAAAGGATTGAAAGTTCCTACTGTTTCGATGAAGCGACCATCACGTGGTGAACGTGAATCTGCAACTACGACACGGTAGAAAGGTGACTTACGCGAACCCATACGTTTTAAACGAATTTTAACTGCCATTTGAATAACACCTCCATAATTTGTATCTCACAAGAATTAATATTACCACCAATTCTTCTGCTTGTAAAGTATTTTTTCTTTACATCTTAAAAAAAAAGTTAAAAAAGTTTTAAAAAAGGCATTTTGAAATTGTTTCCGAGACCACTCATAAGTCCCTTCATCCCTTTTTTACCGCCTTTTCCGCCCATACCACTCATCTGTTTCATCATTTTTTTCATCTCTTCAAATTGTTTCACGAGTTTGTTCACTTCTTGCACTGGTCGTCCACTACCAGTCGCAATACGGCGACGGCGACTCGCATTTAAAATCGCTGGCTCTGCTCGTTCTTTTGTCGTCATCGATTTAATAATCGCTTCAATGTGGGCCATTTGTTTATCATCGATTGACATGTTTTCGACGCCCTTCATTTTATTCATGCCGGGAATCATTTTCAAGAGATCATCTAATGGTCCCATTTGTTTTACCTGTTGCAATTGCTCGAGGAAGTCATCAAACGTCATGGAGTTGTCTTTCATCTTATTCGCAAGTGCCATTGCCTTTTCTTCGTCAACGTTCGCTTGCGCCTTCTCAATGAGACTCATGACGTCACCCATTCCTAATATACGCGAAGCCATGCGATCAGGATGGAACGGTTCAAGCGCATCCAATTTCTCACCCATACCGACAAATTTAATTGGTTTCCCAGTAACTGAACGAATTGAGAGTGCTGCTCCACCACGGGTGTCGCCATCTAATTTAGTTAAAATAACACCGGTTAAGTCGAGTGTTTCATCAAAGTTTTTCGCTACGTTAACTGCATCTTGTCCTGTCATCGAATCGACAACGAGTAAAATGTCATCGGGCTGAGCGACTGTTTTAACGTCGATTAATTCATTCATTAACGTTTCATCCACATGCAGACGACCCGCTGTATCGATTAATACATAATCTAAATGTTCTGCCTTGGCATGGGCAATCGCCTGTTTGGCAATCTCAACTGGGCTAACTTGATCACCTAATGTAAAAACTGGCATATCAAGTTGTTTTCCTAAGGTTTGCAATTGTTGAATTGCCGCTGGACGGTACACATCGGCTGCCACAAGCAACGGTTTTTTATTGTATTTTTTTCGTAAGAGTGATGCCAGCTTACCAGTAGTAGTTGTTTTACCCGCACCTTGTAAGCCGACCATCATTAAAACGGTTGGCGGCTGATTGTTCATCGTTAATTTGCTTTCGGCCCCACCCATTAACGCTGTTAATTCTTCGTTAACAATTTTAACAACTTGTTGCCCTGGTGTTAAGCTCGACATAATGTCTTGTCCGATGGCACGTTCGCCCACTGTTTTAACAAAGCTTTTTACGACCTTAAAGTTAACATCGGCTTCAAGTAACGCCAGACGTACTTCACGCATCATTTCTTTCACATCGGCTTCAGTAATTTTTCCTTTGCCGCGCATTTTTGCAATTGTATTTTGTAATCGTTCTGATAATCCTTCAAAAGCCATTGTCGGACCTCCTAATATAAATTGATTTCATCTAATTGATTTAATAAGGTTGTAATTTCGGTGTCTGCGACGTCTTTTTCGACCAGTCGAGCCCGCAGCGTGGCCACAAGTTCATTTTGTTGTTTGAAAATACCAACGAGGCCAAGTTTTTCTTCGTACGTTTCTAGAATTTTGACGGTTCGCTTAATATTATCATAGACCGCCTGACGTGACACCTCATATTCCTCGGCGATTTCACCAAGTGAGAAATCATCTTCGTAGTATAAGGTCATATAAATGCTCTGCTTTTCTGTCAAAAGTCGTTGATAAAATGCAAAGAGCATGTTAATTCGGGTTGTTTTTTCAAGCATCACTTTCACCTCAATCTTAACGCATACCCTTATTTTACATGTATTTAACTGTAAAGACAATTACCTTGTCTAAATGTTCATGATAATTCGACTTTTTCACCCTAAACAATAAAAAAAGGACCGTTACCGGTCCCGGATTGTAGACAAAGTCTAATTAAACTGATTTTACTTTGAAAGTTAGTTCAAGTGACTTTGGCTGCAAGATGACTTGACTGAAAAGAAACGTTGTTATATCCTCTCGTTTAATCAGCTAACTTCTATGATATTTCATGGAAAAGTTGAACGAGCTGATTTCACTTTCAGCTTACACGGGGCTTTGCGAGGCATTTTTGCGAGGACTTGCTTGATTACTATTATTCAATATAACGGGTAAAGCGATTGACACTGAGTCGTGACGTTTGATGCGCTTCTTTTATCCCTTTTCCTAGCGCCATCAATAAAGTTGGTTTGTAATGCGTTGGCACAGCAATAAGCTCAGTAATCGCTGCCTGTGAAAAACCACGCATCGGGACTGTATCATAGCCTTGCTCGTGAGCGAGGAGCATAAAATTCATCGCGAACAAACTGGTATCAATGACGGCATTTTCAGCGAGGTGCGCAGCCGACAATGTCGCGTGATACGCGTCAGCTGCCTCAATCTTTCCTTGGAGTAGAGCTTCAGGTATAAAGCCTTCGACCATATCTTGGGTGTAAATCTCAGTTGTTCGCTCAGCCGAATGTGTATCTGCATAAAAAACAAGTAAGGCTGAAGCGGTTACAATCTGTGCTTGATTATGGGCAAACGGCTTGATTTTTTCACGCACTTCTTGATTGGTAACGACCGCTACGCGCCAACTTTGTAAATTATGTCCCGATGGTGATTGTGAACTCAATTGCAACAACCGTTCAATTTCAATCTGCGGGATGGCAAATTGTTCATCGTAATGACGAACAGCAGACCTCCCTTTAATACTCGCCTTTAACTCCATAACAACACCGACTTCTTTCAAAAAGTTAGTCCGACAAGACTACGAATAAAGTATACTCTCACGTGTACAATCTCACAAGTACGCACTTATTTGTGCCTGTAACACGCGGAATAAATTTGCATTTTAGCACTATTAATATTATATTTAAGTAATAGGTTTAAGCGTTACATTAAACTAGCCCAAAGGAGCTACTCATGCATCCAACTTCTATAGCAACAGCTGATGGGATTACTAAAGTCCTTGCTGTAATTGGTGGGAAATGGCGGATAAACATCATTTGGTGTATCGGTCGAAAAGGTTCAATCCGTTATAACGAATTAAAACGTCAGGTGACTGGTATTAGCAATACCGTCCTCACCCGCTCGTTAGAAGATCTTGCCTCTCATCAATTAATTGAACGAATTGATTACCATGAAAGTCCACCCCGAGTTGAATATCGTTTGAGCGTTGATGGCTTAAGCTTATTTCCCTTAATTGAACAGCTCGATTGCTGGGGAACTGCTACCTGTGCCAAAAATGATGCAAATGAACAGTACTAGTTGGTCATAGCAAGAAGGAGTGTCTTAATGAAAAAAACAGTCGTAGGATTACTCATTATTAGTACAGCCGTACTCAGCTACCATCTTTTGTTCAACCTTCATCAGCTCATACCAGGGGGAGTAGGCACGATCGTTATTTATAGTGCACAGCTCATCTTTGTGATAGCTTTGGTCGTTTATTTAAGCCTCGCTAACGATGAACCATACTAACTAACGAAAGGAGCACTTTTAACTTGAATAAAACATTGCTATGGCTCAGTTTAACCGGAGCTGTTATCGTCTTTCATCTTTGCTTTGATATGGCTAACTATATTCAAGGTTGGTGGGGCCGCTCAGTTCTATTTGTTGCTAAGATGGGTTTTATCATCAGTTTATTACGCTACATTGAACAACGACGTGAACGAAAAGAGCACAGTTAAAAAGGAGCTTCTATTGCTAGAAGTTCCTTTTTTTGTTGTTTTTAGATATCTTTGGTTAAAAAAAACAACCCAAGATAATTCTAATAACACGCCCACGCTCAAAATTAACGCAACCGAGGGCTGTGACGTAATATCCGCCGATTGATGCACCCAACTTATCATCACGCTCACCAAAAGAACACCTCGAAAACACCATTTTTCAAGGCCATTAACCAATGAAATCAGCAACATAAGTGCGCATAATACTAATCCAAATTGTAAACTTCCTTTAACCGTTGTTAACGTTATATCACTTGTGATCACGCGTACGATTCCATTAGGGATTAAGCAGATGAACACATCCATCAATCTGTGGGTTGTCACGTACCAAAATAACGCGGTTCGATGTCGAAAGCGTATTAAACACACAGGTTTTTCACTATTTATCGATGTTTTAAAAATAACGATTCCACTAGTTAGCAGATAACCTAGCCAGAGGATGTTATCTATTAGTAAAAATCTGTCCTGAAAAAAATCGCACCTGTTGTAATAATTCCTTGGCCGGGCAGTTGTTGTTCGGTTAAACTAATCGCAAATAACAAACCATACAAGACGATCGTGTCATTTTTTTCGCCTCACCACCAATACATCTCGCCGTTGTAATAATAACCAAGAAACGCTATAAAGCAATAGCAGTTCTCTGGCATACACCATATTGACACCAATTTTAGGAATAGCTTGTTGCCAATAAACAGGTAAAAATAAAAGTTTCATGAATTGCAGGCATAAGTTAGCCACCACGTGCCGAATCATGATAGTAAGTTTACTTTTTAATTTGTGAACAGCTGAAGTTTTGTAATTTCTTCTAAAAATAGCTCTTTTGGTGTTTGAAATCCTAAAATCCGACGTGGCAAATTATTCATCCCTATTTGAATCCGTTGGACAAGTTGATCACTTACATCACTGACAGAACGTCCTTTTGGAATGAATCTTCGAATGATTCCATTATGATTTTCATTGGTGCCACCTTCCCAAGAGGAATAAGGATGTGTGAAATAAATAGCCAGTGTATCTTTGAGCAACTCATTGATGCCTGAAAATTCTTTGCCATTATCCGCAGTAATGGTTTTAAAGAGGGCTCCAAAATATGATCCACACTGTTTCCTTAGTTGTAAGAGGGCTTTATTCACAAAAGATGCTTGTTTTCCTTCGACTTTGAGTATGAATTCAAATCGTGTTTTACGCTCAGTCAATGTTAATAAAACAGCGTCTGCTTTATTTTTCAGACCAACAACAGTATCAATTTCCCAATGCCCTAATTCTTCTCGGACATCAACGATGTCTGGACGTTTTTCAATTGATTGTCCTAATATACGCTTGTTCTTAC
>NZ_AODH01000002.1 GCF_000525915.1 Brochothrix campestris FSL F6-1037
TTGACAGCTTCTGGTTGATGTAACTAGAGGAACGAAAGTGAAATCAACCGCCTAGAAGCAAACAGCTTGGAAGATAAATGAAGGCGACTATTTACCGTCGCTGCCATTTATCTGAAAGTTGACAGCTTCTGGTTGATGTAACTAGAGGAACGAAAGTGAAATCAGCTCGTTCAACAGCGTATAAATTGGAAAGGTCGCGTGGGCGATTATTTACTATCGCTCGCAAAGAGCTTGAAACTTACGAGCTGTTAGCTGATTAAATGAGAGGATATAACAGCATTTCTATTCAGTCTTATCAGCTCGTAAATAAAGTCATTGTAATAGAATTTTAAAGAAAATGAAGTCTGTTTGACCTTTGTCTACAGTTTGAGAGAGCTATCCCAAGATAGCTCTCTTTTAAGCGATTACAAGTAAATAACACAACGTTAAATCAGCCATCTTTTTCAACTGTAAATTAGTCTCTTCTTTAAATTTTTCAATACGGTACAACAAGGTATTACGGTGAATATACAGTTTTTGAGCCGACAATGCTAAATTACCATCATTATGCCATAACGTCCTGATAATCGGTTCAATCTCAGGCTGATCATTAATTGTGCGTTTCAATTGCTGTAACATCGAACTATTCGATACTAACTGTTGCCCCTCAACTTGCAAGTAAAACTGTGGTAAAGAAACAACGTGTTCCGCCAACTGCTTTGCAACAAACATTTTAAAGAGGCGCTGTTCTTCTTTAAACGTAAGCGGAAGTTGTCGTGTAACTGACTGGTAAGTTCCTAAATAACAGGTTGTTTGCGTAAAAAAGTCATTATCAAGTAATTCGATAAGTGGTCTGAGTGTTTCTTCAGTATGCGGCGCATGCTGTTTCTCCTCAATTAACACACCACTCGTAGCATTCATAAAGAAACTACTGATACAACCGTCAAAAAAAAGCGTTGAATAAATGAAGCCATTCTATTTGAAGGTCGCTACCTAACGGTGTGCGCAAATCAAAGTAGACCAAGCGAATCGGCACTGCTAGTTTCGGCATCTCTGTTGATTGCTCCGCTAAGAAGGCCTGCCACCGATTAGTTGTTCCCACCTCAGACTTTGTTTCATATAAACTGTGGAGCAACTGTTGTTCGGTCTCAGATAGTTCAGCCATTGGGATGCATAAAAAACGCTGATTTTCTTTAATGTTAATATGATGTTCGAGCGGTTCGCCCATTGTCTTTGCAAATGGATAAATTAATGCCAAGTTTTTACTCACTCCAACCAACCCCTTTGAAAGCCTTTTCATTTTTAGTTACTTCGGCTCTTATTTTTAGTTAATCCGTCTATAGTCCAAATAAATACCCCCATGTATACTAAAGATATCACCTAATAAGGGAGCGATTAAGATGGTACAAATGGCTTTAAACAATATTTATAAAAAGTACACAAATGCGGAAGGTTTTGCGGTAACCGATTTCAATCTTGTTATCGAAGATCAAGAATTCATTGTGTTTGTCGGACCTTCTGGTTGTGGAAAATCCACTACCTTGCGAATGGTTGCAGGCTTAGAAGATATTAGTGATGGCGAGCTTTACATCGACAATAAATTGATGAACGATGTGGCACCAAAAGACCGTGACATCGGGATGGTATTTCAGAACTATGCCTTATACCCACATATGAGTATTTATGATAATATGGCTTTTGGTTTGAAATTACGAAAATATAGTAAAACTGAAATCAAACAACGGGTTGGTGACGCCGCCGAAGTACTTGGTTTAACTGACTATTTAGATCGTAAACCAGCTGCCCTATCAGGTGGACAACGCCAACGTGTCGCTTTAGGACGTGCAATTGTACGTGATGCTAAAGTTTTCTTAATGGATGAACCCTTATCAAACCTTGATGCAAAACTCCGGGTTGCGATGAGAGCCGAAATTGCCAAATTACATAATCGCCTCAAAACAACGACAATTTATGTAACACATGACCAAACAGAAGCGATGACAATGGCTGATCGAATTGTTATTATGAAAGATGGTTTTGTCCATCAAATTGGTTCACCAAAAGAGGTCTATAATCATCCAAAAAACGTTTTTGTAGCTGGCTTTATCGGTTCACCTGCAATGAATTTCTTCACAGTCACCTTAAGAGACGGCATGATTACTAACGATGTCGACCTGTCTTTCATCCTTCCTGAGGGAAGATATAAAGTCCTCAAAGCGCGTGGTTATGAAGGCAAACAAATCATTTTTGGGATTCGACCAGAAGATTTACAAACCGAACAAATTGTCCTTGATTCATCTTCAAGCGTCATTAACGTTGAAGTTGTTGTATCAGAACTGCTCGGTGCAGAAACAATGCTTTATAGCAAGCTAAACAATGTTGAGTTTATTGCCAAAGTACCCGCTCGTGATGAATGTAAGCCGGGTGATATTATTTCATTAGCTTTCAACTTGAACAAAGCACACTTTTTTGATAGCGAAACAGAAAATGTTATCGTGTAATAGCCTGCGCATCTCACTTAACGAACGGTTAATTTGAGATGTTTTTTTCTTTTGAAACAGATTGATGCGTTTCATTACGGAATTCACTTGGACTAATGCCTTCAATCCGCTTAAACATTTTATAAAAGTAGCCCGCACTCATATAACCGACCGCTTCACTAATCTCATTCATATTTAGGAGTGATTCATTCAATAACTCTTTCGCTTTCTCAATCCTAAAGGCATTGAGTTGTTGTGCAAAACGTTGGTTTGTTTCTTTTTTAAATAACTGTCCTAAATACATCGCATTTAGATGTAACTGCTGAGCAACATCCTTCAGTGTAAGATCGGTCTGGTAATTTTTTTCAATCAACGCTAAAACTTGCTGAACATTTGGACTATATAATATCGTATTTTCAACAGTACTAGCCTGTTCTATTCGTGTATATAGGACGGTTTCAAGCGCCATAATGGTGTCTGTCTGTGCGATGTTAGCTAATTCATTTTCATAATTATAATTAGTGTCATAATGACGGTGAATTTCTGCCACAATTAATAACGCGAGATGATGTACATAGGAAGCAGGACGTAACTGTTGCTTCATCGTTCGTACAAACATCGCCACCACTTCACATAACGTCCCATCAGCTTTTTGATTAAGCGCATTACTGACGCATGTCATCTCGAAATCGCTCGTGCGCTGTTTAGACTCCACAACGTTTAACTGCATCAATTGTTCTGGTAGACTTAGACGATAAAAACGGGCCAGGTGATTCATATCTAATGCCTGTTGACAGCTTTTGACGATGTCTTTCGCATCAGTAACCACGCACCCCAGCCCGACAGTACAAGTTGTTTCACGATATAACCGCTCAAATTGCATGATAAAAGCGAGTGCTTGTTGGTAATTTCCTTCGTAAACAATACGGATATGTGGGCCTTCGCTCATATAATACGATTGATTTAGTAGTCGACAGTTCGTTATCACTTGAGTTTGTTCTGTTGACGTCAGCCCGTTAAAATAAATGACCGTAAAAAGGGCATTATCGTTAAACGACCCTCCAAACAGATCGTCTTCGAGTTCTGCTTCAGTAATTATGCCATTAAACCATCGCTGCATTTTTTCTTGAAAATGACTTTCGCGTAACTGTGGAAGTTCTGATGACAGTTGGCTTTTTGAAAGAATGCGCAACACATTTTTCAATAGTTTTTCTTTATTTATTGGTTTGACTAAATAGTTTTCTGCCCCAAGTTCAATGCCTGCTTGCATGTATTTAAACTCTTCAAAGCCCGACAACATAATAAAATGAAAGTCAAATTGCTCTGCTTGTGCTGCTTTGATGAATTCAATCCCTGACATAAGTGGCATCATCACATCTGTAATGACAATATCCACTTCATTTTGGCGCATAAATGACAGTGCTTCCTGCCCATTTTTAGCTGTACCAACAATTTCAATGCCTAATTCTTGCCAATTGATAATTTTTTTCATCCCATTAATAATCATGTACTCGTCATCGACTAATAATAATTTATACATCACCGCTATCCTCCCTCAAATGTTAATTGAACATGCAAACCGCCACTTTGATGTTGTAGCAGAACCATTCGCGAAAATGTTGGATAATATAGTTTCAGTCGGTTATTGACATTCATTAAACCAATTGAACGTTCCGCGTTCTTGTTAATCTTTGTTTTGCTTGCTAATAAATGATTGATATCATGCCGTTCTGCTTCGCTCACTCCGCGACCATTATCAATCACATCGATAAAAATGCGTTCCGCTTTACGATAAACCTTAACACTCATAGCATTATCAATCCGTGTAAAATCGATGCCATGTACAAAATAATTTTCAACTAACGGTTGTACTAAAAACTTTGGAATTATGACATCCGTGACATCCTCAGCAATCGTAAAATGATAGGCTACACGATCGGGGTATCTCATTTGATAAAGATAGACATATTTTTCGCAAAAAGCCATTTCTTGTTGTAACGTAATGTGTTTTTCTTGCATGGTGTTGTTGCGCAATAAACTCGCAAAAGCATAGACGACATCGGCTAACTCATCGACACCTTCGCTCAATGCATACATTCTTATATATTCTAAAGTGTTGTATAAAAAATGAGGGTTTATTTGTGACTGCAATGCCCGTAACTCTGCCTCTTTTTGATTTATTTCCAAGACGTAGATTGCCTTTACTTGCTGATTAATATCATCAAGCATGTGATTAATCCCAGCGGCAATATCCTTCAATTCATTTTTTTTTACTCGCTTCATCAATTCTGATTTCAAGTTGTGACTCTGTCACCTTATTCATCGTGACCTTGATATCTTCTACTTGGCGACCGTATGACCCAAAGGTTCGAAAAAGCACGAGCAATAGCACACCATCAATAAGTAAGCTACCAATTAACAGCCAGAAAAAATCTTGAAAAGCCTGTTGGTAAACAAGTGATTTCGGTGTTAATACCACAATTTTCAAACCAGAACGACTCTCAGTTTCAGTTACATAATCTGCTTTTTCAGTCATTTTCTCATTAAGGCTAACATAATCCGTCACTGACTTATTATCGGAATTCCCACTGTTTTTTTCACCACTGTATTGATACATTAACTGATTTGAATCTGTGTATACGAGTATTTGTTGTTTTTCCGTTCCATTTGTTTCTTCAATGTTTTTCTTGATAATCGCATCATCGATAATCATCGTAAACGTCCCGGTACTCTTAATATTATCCGGATGTATAATCGGCCGATTCACTTCTATTTGATTCGCATGTTTCGGCAGTTTCTTTCGTTTGTCTCCTGCTTTTTTCGTTTGATTAGAATAAAAAAGCTCATCGAATTCATTTAAACTAATTCGTATGCCTGCAATGCCGAGCTGTTGATAATACACTTGCTTAATCATTTGCGGCCAATACAGTTGTTCACCCGTATTATTTTTTAAGCTTTTTTCTAAATATTGACTTGGATCAAGTGAAAAATAGGCATATAAATTTTCTATTTTTTGAGCATCACCTAATAGGTCAGATAGAATCACCTCTGTTTGTTGTTCTGCATGATTAATTGTTTCGGTCATAAACTTAGCGGCTTGTGCATTTTCATTGTGAGCATCAGTCATTGCTTTGCGTAAGACGGTGTAACCGACCACCATCGTAAATAACGTAATAATTGTAATCATGACAATCGCATAAAGACGGAGTAACGAACTAATCAAACGTGGTTTATTCACAATTAATCCCCTTCCACAACAATCTTCCTCTCAATCATAACAATCCATTTTTTTGTTGTAAACACACAAATAATTTGTATCAATGCTAATGAGGCAAACATCAATAAACCGGGAAATTGATAGGTCATAACTAAAACAAAGCCGATGCTTATTATGAGTTTAATGAGCATAAAGAAATTTGAATAAAAGGTAATACAGGCTAGCTTGATAAGATTTAAGAAACTAATCTCAAAACGATTATTTAGCACGATGGCATAGCTATATGTTATAAATAAAGCTAGCATTACAAACACTAATATAAAATCGATAATTAAAAAGATTACTCCCTGTACCTGCACAGCTAAATACAAGCTATAGCCAATAAAGAGACCCACCGCCGCAAAGGTGAAGAACAATTGATTGGCACGCGGCCAATTTTGTTTATAGAGCACCCATGTTTTTTTCCAGGTTATTTGTTTATAATCCCATTGCTGTTCGCAAAATAATTGATTAATCGTCAGTAAAGCTGGTCCGATTCCAACTACAATTAAACCAATTAACGTTAATGCGATACAAAACAAATTCAATTTAATAATGACAAAACAACGGGTAAATATTGTTTCTAATAATGCACCAATCATTTCATCGCCTCTTTCGGTCGTTTTATTATCATGAGAAAAAACAAAACAAATAACAGTTTCCTGTCATCTGTTTTGTTCACTCAGGAAGAGTATTACTGTTGCGCCTTAAATTCATCATATTGTTTTTGCATTTCTTTTAGCACCGTCGCATAACCGGCTGTTGCTAATTTTTTGTTCATTTCCGGCACTGTTTTACCCGCTTCAAGCGTACCAACACTCAGTCCATCGAGGTATTGAGTCATCACGTTATTAATGTTACTCAACTCATTTTTCACCTTGTCTGTTTTAAAGTTAAAACCTAACATCGGTGATTCTTTTGAATTTTGTAACACCTCATCTCGTTCCTTGATACGCTCATCTGAAATCATTTCATCAACATATAAAATTTTGTTGTTTCCTGTATTCCAACCAGACATATGCATATTCGGTTGATAGCCATCAAGCAGACGCATACGGTTATTCTCAACTTTCTCCCAGGCGTCACCCTCGATTCCTAATACTAATCCATTAAGAAGTTCGGCATCTGAATTGAGTAATCCGAGTAATTCAACTGCTTTTTCGGTGTTTTTAGAACCACTCGAAACAACGAAGGCTGCACCTTGAGCTGCATTAGGGGTTTTATACGGTTTTGTAATTGGCTTCGATACCAATTCTTTGCCCGCAATTACCGATAAGCCATAATCACCAAAATTATATGGCCCTTCTGTTTCTTGACGAACAAACCAAGTATCTGCTTCTAATGGATAGACACGGTTACTCGTATCAGCATCTTTTGGCACATAGCCCGCCTCATAAAAACGATGCATTGCGTTTAAGCTCTTGAGCATCTCAGGTCGATCAAACGGATTGAATATTGCCGTGTCTTCGCCTTCAAATTCAACTGCAAAGGGCATGCCGTTCCCTAAAGGGTAATCATAGCCACTAACAGATTCAGCCCGAAAACCTTGACCAATCGCAATCGGTGTCACTTGCGGTTCTTTTTCCTTAATGACTTTCAAAAGCGGTTCAAGATCAGCATACTGCTTCACCTTACTAATATCTAAATCATATTTATCCAACAATGTTTTATTAAACGTTAATTTTTGATTAATACTAATGTCTGCATTTACAGGGAACGAGTACATTTTTCCGTTGATTTCATTACCCTTTTTATAACCTTCGTCTAACATCTCATACGCCTCTGAGGCATACTTTGGCAACAACTCGGTTAAATCAGCATAAGCCCCTTTTTGAGCATTAGTGACATAATTTTTCGCCATGGCGATGTCGTAGTTTTCACCGGATGAAACGATGACAGACATCTTCTTTTCATAATCGCCCCAACCAATGTATTGTAGGTCAAGCTGCACATTCATTTTTTCTGCAATGCGTTTATTAGCCACTTCCATCAACGCATCAAAGTTTTTTGGCTTATCACCAATCTGATACATTAATAAAGTCGTCATCTTGTCCTTACTTGCTTCCTGTTTTTTTTTCACCTGTCAAACTACCACAACCTGATAACACACTTGCCGTGACGATACCTGCCATTGCGATTGCCCCAACCTTAATCATTCGTTTCATCTGCTCTCCCCCAATAGTCGTTTATCTCAATCGATTATTTCTAAAAGTGATGGTCGATGGTTAGGACTAGTTATCGAAAGGCATCGTATTGTTTTTGCATTTCTTTCGTTACTTTTGCTAGTCCAGCCTTTTCTAATTTATCATTCATTTCTGGTACAGCTTTTTTAGGATCTAACGTCCCTGTGTTAAGACCATCTAAATACTGACTCATCACATTGTTTAAATTACTAATTTCATTCTTAACATCCTTCGTATCGAAGACAAATCCTAAAATTGGTGATTCTTTTGCTGCTGCAATTGCATCATCACGCTCTTTTATTTGTTTATCAGAAATACTTTCGTCAACATATAAAACTTTATTATTTGCTGTATTCCATGCTGACATGTGCATATCTGGTTTATAACCGTCTAGTAATTTCGAACGATTGTCGCCGACTTTCTCCCATGCCTCGCCTTCAATTCCTAATACTAAACCATTTAACAATTCTGGATCAGAGTTCAGTAAACCTAAAAATTCAACCGCTTTTTCGGTATTTTTTGAACCACTCGATACAACAAAACTAGCCATTTGAGCCGCTTGCGTTGTTTTCAAGGCTGGTGTAATTGCACGAGAAACGAGCGCTTGTCCTGCCGCAGTTGTTAACGCTGTATCACCATAATCAAACGGGCCTTGTGTCTCTTGACGCACAAACCAAGATCCTGTATTTAATGGATATTCAGTATTGCTCGTTGCCGCATCCTTAGCAATATAGCCTGCTTGATAGTAGTCATGAAGGCTTTCATACGCTGCCATCATTTTGTCACTGCTGAACGGATTAATAATCTTCGTTGCATCGCCATCAACATCAATAGCAAAAGGTAAGCCATTTGCTAGTGGGAAATCAAGACCAACTTCGGCTCTAAACCCTTGCCCTGCAGCCATTGGCATCACGTTCGGCTCTTTTTCTTTAATCGTCTTTAAAAGCGGAGCGATATCCGCATAACTATTTACTTTGCTAATATCAAGGTCGTACTTATCAAGGTATTGTTTATTAAACGTCAACATTTGTTGTGAGAAAATATTTGCGTTTACTGGTAACGCATACATTTTTCCGTCCACTGAATTTCCTTTAATATAAGATTCATCTAAATCATCATATGCTTCTTTAGCATATTTTGGTAATAAATCAGTTAAATCAGCGTAAGCTCCTTTTTGCGCATTGGCTACAAAATTCTTAGCTAAAGCAATATCATAGTTTTCGCCTGAAGAAACGATGACTGACATTTTTTGCTCGTAATCACCCCAGCCAATGTATTGAATATTTACCTTTGCATTAATTTTTTCTTCAATTCGCTTATTTGCGACTTCAATTAATGCCTCATAGTTTTTTGGCTTATCGCCAATTTGATACATCAATAATGTCGGTGAATCCTTGTCGTCTTTACTGCTTTTTTTTTCACCTGATAAACTGCCACAACCTGCTAATGTTCCGACTGCAAGTACACTCATTAATGATGTTGCTACTACTTTTCGCCACGTTTTCATTTCAATTCCTCCTATAGGATGATTTATTCTTTAACGCCACCGATTGTCAATCCACTCACAAAATATTTTTGGAAAAACGGATAGCTTAAAGCAATTGGTAAGGTTGAAATAACAACCATTGCCATTCGTGTTGCTTCTTTTGGAATTGCTTCGGCGCCACTACTTAAGGCACTACCCATGCTTGCATTTTGTGTCATGAATTCAATATTCGCCTGAATTTTCATCAATAAATATTGCAATGGAATTAAATTATCACTTTGAATATAAAGAAGCGCATTAAACCAATCATTCCAAAAGCCCAGGGCGGCAAACAAACTGATGGTCGCTATCCCTGGTACTGCTAACGGTAACACGATTTGACCAAAGATGCGCAACTCGCTCGCACCATCAATTCGAGCCGATTCAATAATTGAATCAGGCACCGTCCGTTTAAAGAACGTTCGCATTACAATGACATTGAATGGGCTAATCGCCATCGGTAAAATCAAAGCCCAAATCGTATCTTTCAAACCAAGCATTGATGTCATTACAATGTAGTTCGGCACCATCCCAGCACTAAATAACATCGTAATTAAACAAGCAATCGTGAAAAATTTACGTAAGACAAAATCTGATCGTGAGATAGCATAAGCAAAGGTCGACGTAAATGTCGTGTTAATTAACGTACCTACAACCGTTACTGTCACTGTTACAAACAGTGATTGTAACAATTGTTCCTTAAGGTCCATTAAATAGCGATAACCGTCTAAACTCCACTCAGATGGCCAAAGTGTATAGCCATTTGTTAAAAGTGACTGCTCACTTGTTAACGAGATGATAATAACAAACACAAATGGAAACACACACGATAAGGCAAAGATTGCTAAAAAAACATTAAAGAAAATATCAGCTTTCTTACCGAAGGATCGTACCCCCACTGATTGAATTTTTTTCTTACTCATTGGTTCGTCTCCCCCTTCTGCTAAAATAAAGCTGATGATTCATCTAATTTACGGACAATCGCATTGGCCACGATAAGTAATACACATCCAACAACTGACTGATATAAACCTGCAGCGGCTGCCATGCCAATATCACCGGTATTGGCTAATCCGTTATACACATAAGTATCAAGCACTGATGTGACTTCGTATAGCACGCCTGAGTTTCGTGTCACCTGATAAAACAAACCGAAGTCGGCTTTAAAAATATTACCAACTGATAAAATCGATAAAATGGTAATTAGTGGCACTAGTTGTGGCAATGTTACATGACGAATTTGTTGCCATTTCGTTGCACCATCGACCATTGCTGCCTCGTAGAATGTTGGATTAATCCCCATGATTGAAGCGAAGTAAATGATACTGGAATACCCCACCGATTTCCAGACACCTAAGACGATTAAAATAACAGGCCAAAATTTTGGTTCATTATACCAGTTCACTTCTGAACCACCAAACATCGTGATGATTGAATTGAGTAGCCCTTTATCTGGACTTAAAAAGGCATAAACAAAGTAGCCGATAATAACCCACGATAAAAAATACGGTAATAACATTGATGTTTGATAAATTTTAATCATTTTGCGCGATCGTATTTCACTTAAGATTACAGCGAATAAAATCGCACACACTAACCCGATGATGATAAACGCTAAGTTATACAATAACGTATTTCGGGTAATCAGATAAGCATCTGATGATGAAAATAAAACTTAAAGTTATCAAAACCAACCCACGGACTATTTTTCAAACTGGCGAGAAAGCCCTCTGGTGAATAACGAAAATCTTTAAATGCAACCACATTACCTAAGACTGGAATATAAAAGAAGAAAATCATCCAAATAAAGGCTGGTAATGCCATAAAAATGAGCGCTCGCTGTTTTAAACAGAGCTTCAGTTTTCTTTTCATTTTCCCACCTCCTTGTTAGACCAATTATGTACAATTCAATCATAAACAATAGATGGTTTGAACGTAAGTAACAAACTATAGGTATATCATGACAAACTATAGGTGTTTCAGTACACAGCCTTTTTCAGTTTAATTTAGCTGTTACTAATGTGGTACCCGCATTGAAAACGGTGTTTGTTGTTCATTATACTGCCGCTCTGTTGGTACGACTCCAAGTGTAAACTGGATGTTTGCCCCTGCCATTAACTCGTCATGCGTAAAAAACAGACGGTCATGGCACAGCTGATTCAGGTGAATAGCGCTGACGAAATTAGCATGCGGTTGATTTCCTTCGGTTGTAATCATCAATGTTTTGCCATTTGCTAAATGTATCGTTGCTCGATCAAATAAGGGTATACCAATCACATACTCTCCTGAGCCAGGACAAACCGGATAAAAGCCCAGACTTGAAAAAAGATACCAACCTGACATACTGCCATTATCCTCATCACCTGGATAACCGTCCCATCCTGTATGAAACAGGCGTGTCATTAATTGTTTCACAAGTACTTGTGTTGAGGCGGGCTTACCGACGTAGTTAAACAAATATGGCAGGTGAAAACTAGGCTGGTTCGACAAGGCCACTTGGCCAAAATCCACCGCAGCCATTTCACTCATTTCATGGATTTCAAACGCATAACCACCGACTTCATAATGTGGGTGTTGGTTACAAAGCTCAGTTAGTTTCGCATTAAAAGCCTCGGCACCACCGTGTGCTTTAATGAGACCTTTAAAGTTATGATAGGTGGCAAAACTACTTTGCCATGCACTGCCCTCAGCATAATCAGTTCCCCAACGTTCTGCACTAAAGTCCTGTTTAAATTGTCCGTCAAGCGTTTTTGCCCGCATAAAGCCCGTTTCTTTATCAAACACGTTTAAAAAAATTATTTGCTTGTCTTTGATAAGTTTGTGCCAGCTTATCATCTCCTAGTATATTAGCAACTTGGGCAATACAAAAATCACTATACGCATAATCGAGCGTATGATTGATGCTCTCACCATAATGCGCTGGCACATACCCTAACTTTAGGTAATCAAGTGTCCCCCGTCTTCCATAATTTTGTTTGTCACTACGTGTAGTTGCCCCATGAATCATCGCTTCTAAAAAGGCAGGCATTAACTCCAAACCAATCTGCTTAACAGCGGCATCGGCCACAACTGCATCTATTAACGTCCCCGGCATCATCCCGCGTTCATCGGGAGATAGCCATTTTGGTAAATAACCCGCTTCACGATAGGATTGTAAATACGCGCTTAACATTTCGGCATATTCGGTTTGAGCAATCAGTGAAAAGAGTGGATACACCGTTTTATACGTGTCCCAAAAGCCGTTATTTGTATACAAATAGCCCGTTTCGACAGATTTTGTTAATGTATTGTAATGTTCTGGCTCTTCATTCGCATTCAGCTCATACATTTTTTGTGGAAATAAACAGGTCCGGTACATACAGCCATAAAAGGTCGCTACCTGCTGCTTATCTTTGCTTTCAATTTCAATTTTATTTAAATAGTTCAGCCATTTTGTCGCTGACTTCATTTTAGTTTCATCAAAATCATCCGAGAGGATACGTGATAGATTTAATTGCGCTTGCTCAGGCGATAAAAAACTGGTGGCAAGATGGGTCGTAATCATTGTCGTATCCTGAAACGCAATTACAAAAACTGCATCAGACCGCTGTACTTGTTGACTACTAATAAATTCAGCTCCATCAAAGTAACCACAGTGTTCAATAGCAAACGCTTCGGAAAAGTGCATCGCAAAAAACATTTTCATCTGCTTATCTTCACAGCCAGCTGCATTGATGACATAGCCAGACACTGAATGCGTTGCTACATCGATTTTAATGATACCTTCACCTGGTGTTCGTAGGACCAATTTCGGGTGTGCGGTATGATACTGATTGCGCATCACAGCACCATACGTCGTTGGTGTTAACTCAGTGACAATCCGATAGCGTTCTTGTTTGAGTTTAATATAATGTGGTGCAAACACAGCTTCATCGGTACGGTAACTACTTTGTGCCATGCCTAACTCCGGCTGGCAGTGACTACCTGCAACAGGTGACAATAGTAGTTGTGAAAAATCACCCATCCATGGACTT
This sequence comes from Brochothrix campestris FSL F6-1037, assembly GCF_000525915.1. Lineage (GTDB taxonomy): Bacteria > Bacillota > Bacilli > Lactobacillales > Listeriaceae > Brochothrix > Brochothrix campestris. Next base: position 13,437 of record NZ_AODH01000002.1, read on the forward strand.
GGTTGGTGTGACAACCGAATTCCTTGAAAGGTGCGGTCATTTGGATTGAAAAACCAGCTACCTCGTGTATCCGCTGTTTGGACGACAAAATGGTTCATACCAAAAGGTACACCTGTATAGGGTAAACAATTACCGTTGGAATATGTCGCTTGGTTATCGGTTCCTTGTCGTGTATCAATTTGTAATAAATCAGTCGTTTGTAACATCATCTTCCTCCTTTAAGTTACGAGTACTTGCACGTTCAATCAATTGAATTGGCACAACTACCTGATCGTGCTCTATTGATGTCTCATCTAGTTCTGCAAGTAACAGACGCATCGCCGCTGACCCCATTTCTTCAAAATTTTGAGCAACCGTTGTTAAATGGGGTTCAATCAGTTGCGCCGCCTGAATATTATCAAAACCAATCACCGCAATATCCTTAGGAATGCTCACGTTTTGTTTCTTTAACGCATTGATTAACTGAATTGCCAACACGTCATTCTCAGCGATGATTGCTGTAATATTTAAACGTTGCAATTCGGTACACAACGTCATCAAAAACTGACTATCGTTTGGGTCTAATTGTTCAAAATGATAAGGTTCCAACTCGTAACCATGTAAGGCTTTTAAGTAACCAAAATAGCGATCACGTACAGATGATTTTTTTCCGATTGCATCGATATTAATGAAGGCGATTTTTTGATGTTTCTGCGCTATTAGATGACGGGTTGCTTCATAAGCGCCCTGTTCATTGTTCGCCATCACACTCGAAAACGGCAACTGATCGATTTTCTTATCGATTAAAACAGTTGGCACACCAAATAAATGGAGGCGATATAGCAATTCAATATCATCATGATTATTACGGGGATAAAAAATCACACCGGCATAGCGTTCCACAATATCCTTAACATCTAAGTTGGATAAATACTGATGCGGCTGCATCTGTAACCGATAATGAGTGGCTTGAATCACCTCAAACATACCTTGAGCATAGTTACCAACCGTTGTATTATCAGGGAACGGTAGAATAAATAGCACATCTTTTTTTATCGTTTTAGATTGACTAACGACAGCTTTTTCACGTACAAAACTCCCTTTGCCACGCACACGGATAACGATGCCTTCATTTTCTAACTCGACTAATGCCCGCTTTGAAGTAATACGTGATACGCCATAGGTTTCTGATAAATTCAATTCAGTTGGCAATTTACTGCCCGGCGGATAAGTTCCCGCTATAATTGCTTGTTTCAAATCCATGATGATATGTTGATATAATGGTTCTTTCAATGATCTCATCCTTTCAATAGCGCTTTTACTCGTACCCAAAAAAGAAAGCGCTTTACTTTTAAAATGATATACCATATAATCGGTTTTGTAAACAATGATATACCAAACCAAAAGGAGTGTGTAATCGTATGACTGATAAAGCAATTTCTGCAACCGTACAAGCGTTCATGAAAAAAATTAGTGATAAAGCAATGACCGAAAACCACCATTGGGCAACTATCTTCAATAAATGTTATGCCAACACGTTACAAACCACTGTTCAGCGATTTGATGACAACAGTACATTTTTAGTCACAGGAGATATTCCAGCAATGTGGCTACGCGACTCTACGGCTCAAGTGCGACCTTATTTACCACTCGCTCAATCTGATACAGCTTTAAAAGAAATGATTGCTGGATTAGTGGCCAAACAGTTTCAATACATCAATTTAGATCCCTATGCCAATGCCTTCAATGCTTCAGCTAATGGTGCTGGGCATCAATCAGATAAAACAAAAATGAGCCCTTGGATTTGGGAGCGAAAATACGAAATTGATTCCCTTTGTTATCCTGTGCAACTTGCCTATTTACTCTACAAAAACACTGGTGATAGCGCTCATTTCACCCCTGCCTTCACTGCTGGCATTCAGGCTATTTTAACAGTTTGGGAAACGGAACAAAATCACGAGCACTCGTCTTATCGATTCGAACGCGACACGACCCGCGTCGAAGATACGTTACCAAATGGCGGTGCTGGCTCTCCCGTTGGTTACACAGGCATGACCTGGTCTGGTTTCCGACCGAGTGATGATGTTTGTCAATATGGCTACCTTGTTCCCAGCAACATGTTTGCGATCGTTGTTTTACGTTATTTAATTGATATTTATACAAAGATTTTACCGGATGCTGCCATTGTAAATCGAGCTACCGCTTTGAAACAAGCCATTGAACAAGGCATTCAGAAGCATGCCTTGGTTAAAAACGAAGCCAGTGAAACCATCTTTGCCTTCGAAGTTGATGGATTAGGTAACTATAGTATTCAAGATGATTCTAACGTTCCGAGTTTAATCGCCGCACCTTACTTAGGCTATTGTGCGATGGATGATCCCATTTATCTTGCAACACGTCAGACGTTACTTAGTTCTGAAAACCCTTACTTTTATGAAGGGAAAAACGCAAAAGGTATCGGTAGTTCTCATACACCACCTAACTATATTTGGCCAATTGCACTGGCGATTGAGGGCATGACAACAACAAGTAAAGCAGAGAAAAAAACGTATTCTAGATATGCTGGCAGCCAATGATGGCGGCACTGATTTAATGCACGAAGGTTTTGATGTAAATAATGCGGATAACTATACGCGTGAATGGTTCTCGTGGGCTAATATGATGTTTTGTGAATTATTGATGGATTACTACGACATAAAAATAACTGCTTAAAGTACTTAAGCAAAAAGGAGCCCGACATGCCAACAAAAAAAGTATATATTATTTCTCATAGTCATTGGGATCGTGAATGGTATTTGCCTTACGAGCAACATCATCTCCGTCTTGTAGCACTCATCGATGACCTGCTTGATTTATTTAAACGTGACCCCGATTTTGATAGTTTTCATCTGGATGGTCAAACGATTATTCTCGATGATTACCTCGAAATACGTCCTCATCGTAAAGATGAACTGCAAGCTGCCATTACGGCTGGCAAATTAAAAATCGGTCCGTTTTACATTTTACAAGATGATTTTTTAATTAGCAGCGAGTCCAATACGCGTAACATGCTCATCGGATTGGATGAATGTCAACGTTGGGGCGCACATGTCGACCTCGGCTACTTCCCCGATACATTTGGAAACATGGGACAAGCACCTCAAATGTTGGCAGAAGCTGGTATTACCGCTGCTGCTTTTGGGCGTGGCGTTAAACCCACTGGCTTTGATAACGCCGTTATTTCTGATGATAAATACAGTTCTAGTTTTTCTGAAATGTGGTGGGAAGGCGCAGATAAAACGACGATTTTTAGTCTCCTTTTTGCCAATTGGTATAGTAATGGTAATGAAATTCCAGTCGACGAAACAGCAGCTAAAGCCTTCTGGCAAAAAAAATTAGCAGAGGTGGAACAATACGCCGCCACACCTCACCTCCTAATGATGAATGGTGTTGATCATCAACCTGTGCAACAAGACATTACTGCTGCTATTAAAGTTGCTAACCGCTTATTTCCCGATTATGAGTTTATCCATAGTAATTTCACCGATTACTTAGCCGCCGTTAAGACTAATCTACCGACTGACTTGAGCACAGTCAGTGGCGAATTGACGAGTCAAGAAACCGATGGTTGGTATACACTGGCGAACACAGCCAGTACCCGGGTTTATTTGAAGCAAAAAAACACAGAAGTCCAACGACAACTTGAAAACATTACTGAGCCGTTGGCTACAATGGCAGCTTCGATTTCAGGACAATATCCGCATGATGAATTGCGCTATGCTTGGAAATTACTGATGCAGAATCATCCACATGATAGTATATGTGGCTGTAGCGTTGATGAAGTCCACCGTGAAATGATGACACGCTATGAAAAGGCGCTCGAAGTCGGTAAATTTTTAGCAAGCGAAGCACTTGAGACATTAGCGACGACGATTGATACGTCTATCTTTTCGACTGATGAACGACCATTTATTGTCGTGAATACAGCAGGTAGCACCAAAACAGAGATTGTCACCCAAGAAATAGAATGGAAACGCCTCCCTTTTAGCACGGGTAAACCGTCCGACTTACATGATCAGCTGATGGCGGAATCATTGCCTGACTTTGTTGTTCGTAGCGCTTCTGGTGACATTATCCCTACCGAGGTCATTAACAAAACCGTTCGTTTTAATTATGACCTTCCTAAAGATCGTTTTCGTCAACCATTTATGGCGATTTATGTCACCGTTCGCTTTGTTGCACCACAATTACCCGCATTATCATGGCACAGTTATGCCCTTACTCCACAAACAGCCACACAACCGGACGTGCTCCCACTGATTGCGTGCGATGCTCGTCAGCTTGAAAACGAGACTTTACATGTGAAAATCGCTGCCGACGGCCGTTTAACTGTCACCGATAAACGGACGCAGCAGATCTATCCGGAGTTGCTCGCATTTGAGAATGTCGGTGATATCGGTAATGAGTATATCTTTAAACAAGCAAATAATGATCCGATTTTATTTGCACATGAAAATGACTGTGAGGCTGAGATTCTAGCTAACACGACTGAAATGGCAACAATCCGCTTAACACAAACGATGAGGATTCCCGTGTCAGCTGATGAACAGTTACAACTTGAAATGGAACGTGTCACGGATATTCGAGAACGTCTAGCAGAACGAAGTAAAGTTACTACACCGCTAACATTAACAACAGATATCACACTATTAAAAGGCAGTCCTCACTTACAATTCACCACCAACTTCACAAATACAATGACCAACCACCGCTTAAGAGTGCTGTTCCCAACCGGACTTAATGTTGCTGACCATTATACCGACAGTATCTACGAGGTAGTTAAACGACCGAATCAGGTAACGGCTAATTGGGAAAACCCTACTAATCCCCAACATCAACAAAGTTTTATTAATGTGCAAGATGATGCAGTCGGTATCACAGTGACTAATTACGGTCTCAATGAATACGAAGTTATGCCAACTGATAATACAATTGCACTGACATTATTACGTGCAGTCGGTGAACTCGGTGATTGGGGGTACTTCCCAACACCTGAAGCGCAATGTATAGGTGCTCAAAGTGTGTCTTATGGTATTACTTTTCATGGTGCTACAGATGCAGCTGAAACTTATCAAAACGCTCATGCTGCTCAAATTCCGTTTAGCATAATCAACACCACGGCTTCAACCGGAAAATGGTTACCGATTGATTCGTTTTTAACAATTGATAGCCCTCAGTTTTTATTGACGGCACTTAAATGTAAAGAGCGTGATACGGCGATTATTACACGTGGTTTTAATTTAAATAGTAGCACTGAAAGTGACTTTAAAATTGACTTACCACAATACAGCCCTCAGCGTTGTAACTTGGTTGAACAAGTGAGTAACATACCACTTAAAGCTACACTGGATCCGGCTGAAATCTGCAGCATCATTTGGAACAAAGACTCATAAAAGGGGGGAATATTTATGTTACTAGGCGCAATTGAAGCGGGCGGCACAAAATTTATTTGTGCCGTTGCTGATAAAAACCTACAACTGCTTGAGCGCATCTCATTACCGACGACCACACCAACTGAAACATTAGCGGCCGTCTTTGCTTTTTTTGAACCGCATCAACTTGATGCTTTGGCGATTGGGTCCTTTGGACCGATTGACGTCAACGAAGTTTCACCGACCTATGGCTCGATTTTAGCAACACCAAAAATCGCGTGGCAACAATTCGATTTACTCGGCACACTCAAACGCCATTTTCAAATACCAATCGCCTTTACGACCGACGTTAACGCCGCGGCTTTTGGCGAATTAAAACGTGGTGCCGCCCGTGGCAAACACAGCTGTGTTTACTTAACGGTTGGCACTGGTATTGGCGGTGGGGTTGTGATGAACGACCAACTATTGCATGGTTTTAGCCATCCTGAAATGGGCCACATCTTAGTGAAACATCATCCAGACGATGCTTTCGCTGGTGTTTGCCCTTACCATGGCGACTGCCTTGAAGGTTTAGCTGCCGGCCCCGCAATTGCTGCTCGCTTTCAGCAAGCAGCCACCACCTTACCGCCTGAACATGAGGCATGGGATATCGAAGCCTTCTACCTCGCGCAGGCTGCCGTTAACTATACGTTAACGCTCTCACCCGAAAAAATTATTTTCGGTGGCGGTGTCATGAAGCAAAGCCAGCTGTATCCAAAAATGCGTCACTATTTTAATGAATTAATGAACGGTTACGTCAATACCCCACCACTCGATCAGTACCTCGTTTACTGCGAATTGGGCGATGATGCCGGTATTACTGGGGCTTTGTTATTGGCTAAGGAAACGTTAGTTTAAATAGTGAACGACAAAAAAGCACGACCGCTTCTTCCATTGTGATGGAAACAGGCGGTCGTGCTTTTAGTATTATAAGCTTGCTAGTAAAATGTCGCGGCTCACTGCCGGAGTCACATCACCATGTTCAGATAAGCGCACCAATTGATGTGCTTCGAGGTTAGCAACGATGGCTTCCACATCCGCTTCACCGAGTTCATAGGCAGCTAGTGAGGTTGGTACACCAATTGACTCAAAGAAGACCGCTGTTTGGATAATCGCCGCTTCAATTCGTTCTTCAGTTGTACCAGTAGTAATCCCTAACACACGCTCAGCGTATTGTAATAGCTTCGCCTCTTTTTGTGAACGTCGCACACGTAACATTGCTGGTAAAATCGCAGCTAACGTCCGCGCATGATCAATGTGGTACAGGTTCGTAATTTCGTGACCAATCATATGTGTGGCCCAATCTTGTGGCACACCAACACGTAACACACCATTTAAGGCATTCGTTGCGGCCCACATAAAGTTGGCACGTTCATTGTAATCCGGTGTCTCGTTGTTGACAATATTCGGACCAATTTCAATCAAGGTTTGTAACAATCCTTCAGCAAAACGATCCGTAACCAAAGCACCTGTATCGTAGGTCATGTACTGCTCAAAAACATGCACGAATGCATCAACAATCCCGTTCGCCAATTGACGTTTTGGTAAAGTATACGTTAATGTCGGGTCTAAAAAGGAGAATTGCGGGAAGGTGTGCGGGCTCTTAAAGCTCAACTTCGCCTTTTTCGCAACAAAGGTAATGACACTGCCGTTGTTCATTTCCGAAGCTGTGGCAGGTAACGTCAACACGGTTCCGTATGGTAAGGCCGATTGCGTGGGTAATTGTTGACCAATGCCACCACCAAATAAATCAATCGGATCACCGGCGAATTCAGCTGCTGCGGCCACAAATTTCGTGCCATCAATTACTGAACCACCACCAACTGCCAATAAGAAGTCAATCCCGTTGGCCTTCACTAGTGCCACAGCTTTCATCAACGTCTCGAACGTTGGATTTGCTTCAACACCAGCAAATTCAAACACAGTACGTGCACCTAAACCGGTCTTCACTTTATCAATCGTGCCAAAGCGACGAGCTGATTCGCCACCAAATAAAACTAACACACGGGCATCAGTCGGCACGAGTGTATTTAACTCATCTAAACGTTCTGGCCCAAATACAATATGGGTCGGATTATAAAAATCAAACGGTTGCATCATTTTTTATCCACCACTTTCTTAAGCTATTTACATATTTTATTATAGCACAACGCGTAGCTGCAGCCACATTTGCAGACTGAGTCGACGTCACTCCTGACAGAGCGTGCGGTCGAGCAATTGCGGTTCAACCTGAGCCAAACCCCATTCGCAAATAAGGTCGAGCACTGGGATTAAACTTTCCCCTTTGGCAGTTAAGGAATATTCAACATGGGGAGGGACAACCGGAAACACAACCCGTGTAATCACACCCATTTCCTCCAACTCCTTTAATTGATTCGTTAATGTTTTTGATGATATCGCATCGATATAACGTTGCAATTGATTAAAACGAACAACGCCCTGCTCATGTAACTCATATAAAATCATAATCTTCCATTTGCCTTGAATGTGTTGCATCGTCGCATCAAATTCATTTAAAAACATCACTTAAGCTCCCTTACTTACCTCTAGGTAAGTGACGCACCTTCATGTGCGTACTAGTTATTTTATGTGACTTTAGTATACTATGAGTATCACAGATTAGAAAGTAGGAACAAACAGATGAAACCTTTAATCGTTATTACCGGCGCAAGCAGTGGCTTCGGCAAAGAAATGGCCTTGCAATTCAGCGCTGCCGGACATCCCATATTGTTATTAGCACGACGTATCGAACCGATGATCGATTTGAATTTACCAAATACCTTAGTTAAAGCGGTAGACGTGACTGATTTCAATGCCTTTGCAGCAGCGGTAGCTGAAGCCGAAAAGAAATACGGCAAAGTCGATTGTTTAATTAATAATGCTGGTGTGATGCTCCTCGGAAACATCTGGCAACAAGATATAACTGAATGGCAAACGATGTTAGATGTGAATGTTAAGGCCGTTTTGAATGGAACTAAAATCGTCCTTAGTGACATGATGACGCGGAACGAAGGAACGATTATTAATGTTTCATCGATTGCAGGTAAAAAAACGTTTGGCAACCACGCGGCTTACTGTGCGACAAAATATGGTGTTCACGCCTTAACAGAAACTGTCCGTGAAGAAGTCAGTAGCTATAATGTGCGCATCATGTTAGTGGCCCCGGGTGCGGCTGAAACCGAACTACTCGGACACACAACCGATGAAAACATTAAAGACGGCTATAATCAATGGAAAGAAACAATGGGTGGCACTTCCCTTAATCCCGTACACGTAGCAACCTCTGTTAAATTCATGTACGAAATGCCCCAATCAGTCAATATCCGTGAACTTGTGATTGCAGCAACAAAACAAGATAGTTAATAAAAGTTAAAACAAGCTCGTTCAACTTCGAAGATATTGGAGCAAAATGAGACATCGACTATTTACCGTCGATTCGAATTTTGTGAAATATAACAGAAGTTAGCTTGTTTTACTGGATAAAAATAAAAGTTAAAACAAGCTCGTTCAACTTCGAAGATATTGGAGCAAAATGAGACAGCTTATTTTACTGGATAGATGAGACCGCCAAGTAACGTGCCAGAAATAAGTGCTGGAATCATCATAACTCCCCCTGATAGTGCCACCAACAGCGGCTCATTTGTGGCATGATAAAGCAGCCAAACGATGCTGACGTTCGCAAACGTTTGACTGATGGTATTTAAATTCATCGCAATAAACAGACTCGCAAAAGATCTGTTTCGTAACATCATGACATAGCGCTTCATCTCACTTCACCTTGAAATCAGCCCGTTTGAGGATATGCTTTACTGCCTTTCTTGGATGGAATCAAGAATAAGCTTTTTCAACTTTAAGCACGTTAGAAATAGTTAAGATCACAAAGACGTTCAAAGATATTAGTCTTCGTAGCCTAATCCCGCTCATTTTCAACGCTACTATAACATGTACATAGCGTACAAACAAATAATAGGATGCTAAGTTAAGCCATTGTAACACTCGGTCTACACAAACTTCATTTTTCTTCCAAGCTGTTTGCTTCTATGCGGTTGATTTCACTTTCGTTTCTCTAATCACTGCAGTTTAGAACGGCTTTAAATAACTTTCGTACTAGTAGGCAAGACAAGTGAATGACGGTGCGCGTACTGATGGTACGTAATCCCGAGCGAGCAAGTCGTAATGACCTAGCACAACGTTTAGCTTCAGTCTCAGGATTACAGTCCAGTCACAGACTGCAATCCCATCACTATCTTACTTAATCCCCAACGCCTGTTTCGCCAAACGATCAACCCGTTCATTGTATTCAACACCCGTGTGGGCTGCGACTTTATGGAAGGTAATTTTAATTGTATTCACCGCTGCCACGTATTCACGGTAGCCCTTGGTGAGGGCGTTATTTGTTTTCCACTCGCCTTTGGCCCAATGTTCAATTCCGGTATAATCGTAATAAATGCCGACATCTTTGCCAAGCGCTGCTGCATATTCAATTGCACGCGTTGCCCCATACACTTCACCCGCAACATTACGCATGCTTGAAAATTCATTTTTGAATTTTTTACCTTCTTCATGAATCACCGTATCATTTTCGAGGATGACCATGCCATACGCGAATTCTTCGGTGAATTTATTGTAACTACCGTCCACATAAGCAACGAGTTCGTCTGGGTTATGGGCCACAATATGGGCCGGTTGATGACTGCTCACCCCTTCGATGAAAGCTCGCGCTTCTTGCTCCGTCGTAAAACTTTTATAAATAGCGCCCGAAAAGCCCTTCGTTAGCGCCTGGCAATCTGCCCACGTCCGCACGATGCCAATCCGCTTCCCTTTTTTTTACTGCGTAGTATTTTTGTGCTGCCATTATTATCACGCCTTTCTTATTTGCTTCCTCTTTATTTTACCTTATTGGAGCTTAAAAAAGACCATTAAAACCGTAAAATCAGCTTGTCATCTTTACTATTAAGGCTTTTATCGCTAAAATACAAGAGAGACATTCAACTAAACACTACTCAATAGAGGGGGCAATCAGCCACATGCTTAAGCATTTCTTTAGCTATTATAAACCGTACAAAAAGCTCTTCATCCTTGATTTCTCGTGTGCGGTCTTTGCCGCCTTACTCGAACTTGCCTTTCCTATGGCGGTCAACCGAGTCATCGATACGTTACTGCCGTCAAAAAACTGGACGTTAATTGTGACAGCCGTCGCCGCGCTGTTTGCCTTTTACATCATCAACAGTTTTATGCAATACATCGTCACCTACTGGGGACATCTGCTCGGCTTAAACATTGAATCAGATATGCGTAATGACCTCTACAATCATTTGCAAAAGCAATCGTTTGACTATTATGACAATGAGCGTACCGGTAAACTGATGTCGCGGATGACGAATGATTTATTTGAAATTGGCGAAGTGGCCCATCATGGCCCCGAAGATATTTTCATCGCGATTATGACTGTTATCGGTACCTTTTTAATCATGATGCGCATCCATGTTGGATTAGCAATTTCGACCGTTGTACTTGTACCGTTAATCGCCTTTCTAATTGTCTTTTTCAACAAACGAATGACCCGTGTCAACGCCAAAATTTTCAAATCACTGGCTGACTTTAATGCCGGTATCGAAAATGCCATTGGTGGGATTCGTGTTGTGAAAGCATTTGCGAACGAAAACTATGAACGGAAACGTTTCAAGCTAATTAACAACGGTTACAAGCATGCCAAATCACTCTTTTATGGTACGATGGCCAAAAGTTCATCGATCAACTATTTACTGATTCGCTTAATGACCTTGTTCACCCTGTTGATGGGTTCGTATTTTACAATTAACAACCAGATGACAAACGGGCAATTTGTTGCTTTTATTTTATTAGCAAACGTCCTCGTACGACCGATTGAAAAAATCAACGCAGTCATCGAAAGTTATCCCAAAGGCATTGCTGGTTTTAAACGCTTCAGCGAAACGATGGCACTTGAGCCGTCAGTCAGCGATGCTCCTCATGCTAAAACCGTATCTCAGTTGCAAGGTCAAATTACATATCACAATGTTGGCTTTCATTATGAGGACTCAAAAGCGATTCTGACAAACATTAACTTAACCGTACAACCGGGTGAAACAATCGCCTTTGTTGGACCTTCTGGTGCTGGCAAAACGACCTTGTGTAGCTTATTGCCACGGTTTTATGACGTAACGGCCGGTGCAATTACGATTGATGGCATCGATATTCGCGAGATGACACTCGCCTCGCTCCGTCAAAACATAGGGATTGTGCAGCAAGACGTCTACCTCTTTTCTGGCACAGTGCGTGAAAACATTGCCTACGGTAAACTCGATGCAACCGATGATGAAATTTGGCAGGTGGCAAAACTGGCCAACCTCGAAGATGTTATCCTCAATATGAGTGATGGCCTCAACACCGTCATTGGTGAACGTGGTGTTAAATTGTCAGGTGGACAAAAACAACGCTTAGCGATTGCGCGAATGTTTCTAAAAAACCCACCACTACTCATTTTAGATGAAGCGACTTCCGCCTTGGATACTGCGACGGAACGAATCATTCAGGACTCATTGAACAAACTGACTGAAGGCCGCACCACCTTAATTATCGCCCATCGATTAGCAACGATTCGCGATGCTGACCGCATCATCGTTATTGATGAAAGCGGCATCGCCGAACAAGGCACACACGAACAATTACTGGCCCAAGATGGTGTGTATCGACAATTACAAAATTAGAATAAAAGTGAAATCAGCTCGTTCAACAGCGTATAAATTGGAAAGGTCGTACTTGCGATTATTTTCCATCGCGAGTAGCGAGCTTGAAATTTACTAGCTGTTAGCTGATTGAACTGGAAAAATAAAAGTGAAATCAACCTGGTAGAACTGTAGAAATTGGAACTGCCGAATTTACCGATTATTTTCCATCGGTAAGTGAGGGAGTGAAATTTCCTAAGTTATGGTTGATTGAACTGGAAAAATAAAAGTGAAATCAGCTCGTTCAACAGCGTATAAATTGGAAAGGTCGTACTTGCGATTATCTCCCATCGCGAGTAGCGAGCTTGAAATTTACTAGCTGTTAGCTGATTGTACTGGAAAAATAAAAGTGAAATCAACCTGGAGAACTGAAAAAAGCAGTTTGCCGAATTGACTGTTGCTGTTCCCTCACAAGCAAACAGCAGACACGCCCTCCATTTGGGCATGTCTGCTGTTTTTTGTTTAGTTCCTTATTTATCAGTCTGTCCCTCACGTATCGCTGCTAAATCGGCTAAAATACGGGGGAATTCTTTATCTAATTTGTAGAAGTATAAAATGATAATCATCAAGAGATTAAATAAAATCGGCAGCCATAAGAAGATGAAAACAATCATTGATTGCGCTGATTCAGGCTGTACCGCCGCACCTGATACAAAGCCTGCTGCCGCTAACATCCAACCAACAACAGCTGTCCCGAAACCAGTACCGACTTTGGCACCAAAGCTCCCAGCTGAATAAATCAAACCTTCAGTTCGAACACCGTTGCGCCATTCGCCATATTCAATCGTATCGGCTAATAAGGCAAACAGAATGGCAACCACTGCTGCCCCACCAATCCCCTTAATCACATTTGTCGCAATTAAGAGTGGCAAGCTGTATGGTTCAATTAAGATGATAAACGAACCAATGAGAGCGATCACCGTTCCGACCATCGCCACATTTCGCTTACCATAACGCTTAATCACTGGCAACGCCAACACCATACATAATACTGTTGGGATAACCGTTGTAATCGTTAAAATACCCATCAATGATTCTGTCGTTAACGAAGCACTCGCGCTGGCAACCTGTGCAACGAAAAATGTACTAATTGCTGTGCCGACACCACTTGCAATGTTTTGAACTAAGAAAAACGCTAACACAATCACCCAATACTTATTATTAAACAGAAACTTCAACGATGTTTTAAGCGGTAACGGACGATTCTCTAATGCCTTAATCGCTGGTTTTACCCGTTCCTTCGTGTTTTTAAAGCAGAGTAATAAACAGATAAAGCCGACGATTGAGAAGATGATTGACATGAAAATCCAACCTTTTTGCCCACCACCGAGCATTTTAACAATCGCTAATGTTCCCATCCCGGCAATCATCGCTGCCGCGGTGCTAAAGAGCATCCGTGTGACATTTAAGACCGAACGCTCGTATTGATCTTGGGTAATGAGCGATGTTAAAGTGCCGTACGGAATGTTGACCATTGTGTAGGCAAACGACAATAAGTTATACGAAATCGCCACATACACCAGCTGCCAAAACGTACTAACATCAGGGACAGTATACAATAAAATACCACTGATGAGAAACGGAACAGAGCCCCATAAAACCCATGGGCGAGCCTTGCCGTGTTTACTATGGGTTTTGTCGACAATAAAACCCATCCCAATATCGGTAACGCCATCAAACACCTTCGAAGCAAAAATAATCGTCCCGATAGTGGCTGGATTAAGTCCGATTACCATCGTGTAATAAAACATCAAAAACATCGTTGATACGTGCCATACAATACCGGACGCAAAGTCACCCGAACCGTATGAGACTCTTTCAGTTAATGAAATCGTATTGCGCTTTGCTATTGTCATCGTTTATCCTCCTTCGTTCAATTAGCCCATTATCAATTCGCGTTTAATGCATTCAAGAATGCTGCGAGTTGCTCTTCTGAAAACTGACCTTGACTGAAACTAACAATCCCTCTTAATGGCATATTTTTTAACATCGCTGCACCTAAATCGAGCGCTTCTGCTTCAAAATCCATTTCTGCAATGTTAAATGGCATCTCCAGTTGTTTAAAAAAGTGCTGCGCGGTTTCACGTGTTGCTGGATGACACATAATATCTCCGACCGTCGAATTACGAGTCATCGCTACCGGCAACGGCTGCGTCGATGTCACATGTACCGTTTCACGGAGTTCAATCACTGCGGATGAACGACCGACTAGCAACGCGAATTCCCCCGTCTCCACATGCCAATCATTGATGCTTACATCGTAATAACTAAACGCACGCTTGTCTAAGGTTAGCGTGACCGTTTTTGTTTCGCCTGGTGCTAACCTTACCTTCGTAAAGGCCTTTAATTCTTTTAACGGACGAATGACCGTGCTCTGTAAGTCTTGCACGTACAACTGCACAATTTCTTGCCCTGCTCGCGCCCCACTATTGGCGATTGTCACTGCTACCTCGACTGTCTCTTCATCGGTTAATGCCGTGCGATTAACGCTCATTTGTTGATAATCAAACTGCGTGTAACTAAGGCCATGACCAAACGGAAAGAGCGTCTCCATTGCTTTCGCTTCATAATAACGATAGCCCACAAAAAGTCCTTCATTGTAATCAACCACATCATTTGCACCTGGGAAGTTAAGGTGTGCAGGTGTATCTGCTAAACGCAAGGGGAAGGTTTCGGCTAGTTTCCCACTCGGATTCACATCACCGTACAGTAAATCACTCACTGCCCCACCAGCTGCTTGCCCACCTAAATACGCCTCCAGAACAGCATCAACCTTGTCAATCCAAGGCATTTCAATCGGTGCCCCATTACTTAATACAACAACGATACGCTCATTAACGGCACTTAAACGTTCAATCAACTGCAGTTGGTTAGCTGGTAAGCGCAAATGTTGACGGTCATAGCCTTCTGATTCATAGCGGTCTGGCAATCCAAGAACAACAACGAGTTGATCCGCGGTTGTTGCCATTGCAACAGCTTCTGCTATCAATCCCTCATCGCTATCATCTGTTGCAAGTTCATAGCCTTGGGCATAACTGACAGTTGCCAAAGGTGCGGCGCTTTGCATTTCCGTTCGAATTGTTTCGACCATTGTTGGATTGATTTTTGAACTACCGCTCCCTTGGTAACGTGGTGTCTGTGCTAATTCACCAATGATGACCACATCACGTTCTTTGCTCAATGGCAGCAAGTCCGCTTCATTTTTAAGTAAGACCATACTTTCACTCGCCACGCGACGGGCTAATTGATGATGCGCTGCTAAATCGTAAGGGGCTGGATTCGCTTGTGGCTTCGTCATCTCAATGAGACGCAGCACCCGTTCAGCCGCTTGATCGACCACTGCTTCATCCAAGCTCCCATCTTCAACTGCCGCCACGATTAGACTGTCTGAATAACCATTGTTAGCCGGCATATCGAGTTCTAACCCTGCTTTCAAAGCAGCGACACGATGATTAACCGCCCCCCAATCCGACACAACAGCTCCTTCAAAGCCCCATTCATCACGTAAGATGGTTGTGAGTAAACGCTCACTTTCTGACGCATATTCACCATTTACACGGTTATATGAACTCATCACCGTCGCTGGTTGTGCCTCTTTGACAACTGCTTCAAACGCCGCTAAATAAATTTCACGCAGACTGCGTTCATCAACTCTAGCATCGATTGTCATCCGTCGTTCCTCTTGGTTATTGACAGCAAAATGTTTAAGCGATGTTCCCACTGGATGTGTTTGAATACCCTTTACTTGTTGTGTCGCCAGTTGGGCTGCTAAGAGCGGGTCTTCTGAAAAGTACTCGAAGTTCCGCCCACATAACGGTGAGCGTTTAATATTTACGCCTGGTCCGAGTAAGACTGAAATTTGTTCCGACACACAGGCTTCACCGAGTGCCTCACCCACTTCAAATAACAACGCCTTATTCCACGATGCAGCCATTCCTGCCGCTGATGGAAAACAAATCGCAGGTACACTGTCGAACACGCCGAGGTGATCATTTGCATCTGGCCGCTGTTTACGGAGCCCATGTGGCCCATCCGTCACCATAATCGATGGTAGATTGAGTCGTTCGATTCCTTTAAGATGCCAAAAATCTTGCCCTGAACAAAGACTCGCTTTTTCTGCTAACGTTAATTGTGACACTATTTGTTTGATAGTCATTATCGTTTCTCCTCCTTTAATGTTTGCGCTTTCACTCTTTAATAATAAGATTAATTATGTTACATTTATAGTATATTTCTACGTTTTTTAGTATAGAACAATGCTAATTAACATTAAGAGCTGATTGGAGGTTTTTGTTACGCGTAAACGTGCCCATGTTATCGAACTGCTTCAGACATTGACCGACTTCCCTTTCACACTCCTATATCATAGTGGGAAGTGGCAATGTTTTGAAAAAGGAAAGGAACAAAACAAACTGCAACGTCCTGCCTTTATCGATCGGATTCAACCGTCACTCAGCAATGGTAACAAGCCAGAATTGTATATTTCGCCACTGTTAGAACGGTTTATTTTCATCGATTTAGTGCCGCATTTAGATGCCCGTTTAATCGTCGGTCCTTTTTTAACCGCGCAACTCACACCTGAAACGTTACAGTTGCTCAGCAATGCCCAACCAATCAATCGTCGCAGTCAATTGCCATCTTATTATGCGCAGTTGCCTTGCTTAGATGTCACTAAACAGTTTGCCCTCATCCAGCTGATTTACACGATTATCTTTGGCAAGCCCCTTAAAAGTGAAACTATTTTAATTACCGATTGTTGGTTGCCACCCACAGACGACACCAAAGACAGGCAACAGCTTGAAGCAACCGCGACCCGACCAAACAAACGCTCGTTTGGGATGGAGCAACATTATTTAGCCTTGATTGAGCAGGGAAAAACCGATTACCTCAAGCTCTTGCTTAATCAAGGCCCGCTGTTTTTGGATGAGTCTGTTGGTCTGCTCGCGACGAGTAGCCTCCTCCGACATTATAAGAACATCGGGATCGCCGCTGTTTCACTTGCGACGCGGGCAGCCATTAAAGGTGGCCTTTTTTCAGAACGCGCCTACGAACTGAGTGATGGCTACATTCAACAACTGGAAAACTGCCAAACGATTGCCGAAGCAGACCAGTTAATTAAAATCGCCCTGCTCTTATTTACCGATGAAGTGCGACGCTGTGTTAACAATCATTTATCACCCCATATTATTAAAACCGTTCATTATTTAAAAGCACATCTGTACGAAGAAGTTACCGTCAATCAGTTAGCTGCTGACCTGCAATTATCACCAAACTACTTAGCGACCTGCTTTAAGCGCGAACTCGGTGTGTCTGTGCTAACACACCTTCATAAACTGCGGATTGAAGAAGCCCAATTGCTCATTGCAGCCCATCAAGACAGTTTATTAGAGATTGCGCAACGCCTAAAATTTCATGATCAAAGCCATTTTACCCGCGTGTTTAAACAACATACCGGGATGACACCACGAACGTATTTAAATGAAACATTATGCTAACACAAAAAAGGTAGGAGTGTCGTTGACTAACGACCTCCTACCTTTTTCGGCTAAGCTAAAACGGTGAATATATCAAAGCAGTCTTATTCAGCTGCTGATACCCACACTTTTTTCTCAGCGATATCATAAATTTGTTCGAACTCGTCTTTATCGTAACTATCCAAGCGATTAAGACTATTTTTCGTTAAATACATCCCCGGAGCAATTGAGAAAGAACCCCGGGTTGTGCTAATTTGTAGTTTATTGCCCTTTCTCGTCTTTAAAGTAGTTGAAGGCAAACAGAACGCCATTAAAGCATCATGATTTTCACCATCATAAAAGATGAAGTCATCTGCTTCTTTACGCTTACAGGCTTTAATACTCTGAACTTTTGAAAAAGCCATTTCTCCAATTCGACCCGTGCGATTAATGCTAATTAGCGTCTTTAATCCGACAAACCCATGCTTACCTGATTCAAAGTGAATTGTATCCCACTCTGCTTCAGTAATTTCAGTCACCACTAGAGTTGCTCGCTCCGATGGTGCAAAATCAGACAGTAGCGCGCGTTTCGTTAGGACACGATAATAGAAAGCATCACCCGCAGCACTCAGAACATGATAGACACGGTATTGTTTCACTTTAAGTGGCGTCCTTTTCACCTTTGGTTCATGATAACCGAGGCTTGCTTGCTTAATTTTTTTAGGTTCCTGTTGATCAAGTTCCTTTTCTAGTTTATTGATGACGTCACTACACTTAGCGATACGTTGGCATGTTTCACAGTCAGCCGTTGAACCCGGCGGATGCTTAAAATCAAGCGGTTCGTGTTCGTCATAGAGATCACCTAAAATGATAAAGAGGCGTTGCTTTTTCTTTTTTTGATGGTACGTCTATCTCTCATCGTTATCATCCCTTTGCAGTTAGTGTTAACACTAGTTTACCATGACTGTCTCCCCTTTTCAGCCACAAAAAAACAGTGTGGCTCAATCCGACTGTTCGAAGGAGCCCCGCTGTATTATTTGAAATCATTAAGATAAATTTCAGTATTGCCACCATGGTCATCGATTTGATGACGCGCAATTAGAAAATTAAAATACAGCGATACTGTTAGTAGAAAGGTTAATAAAACCAATCCAGATTGGGAAATCAATAAAAAACGCTGTTTTTTATATGGCTTCGTTAATACAAGTGCTAACATTAAAAAAATCAGCAAGACCAGTATAAATTCAACTGCAAAATAAATAACAGCATAATCCAAACTTTTGGTGTAATTATCATATTCGTCAATATAATAGCCTGAAATATAAGTCATCGCTGCTGTGGCGAGAATTGCGATTACACTCAAACCACCAAGACAAATACTTACGATTCGTTTCACACATCCACCCCCAACTATCTTACTAAAAATTATACAGGATGTAAGGATAGATAGCTTATCATCGCTTTCGTTTAGAGCGTGAAATGGCGGATGTATGACGATTCGGTGACAATAGCTCTTTCGTTTAATCTCTAGTTTTTATTTCTTTTGATAATAACTTTTGATCGAATCGTTTGAAAAAGGGATAGTAAATAAGCACAGCCAAGGCAAGATTACCTAGCGCCAACACTGCTGCCCGCCAATCCATACCGGTTGCCAACATCGCTCCCAATGGTGCTGGTAACGTCCACGGCACAATGGCAATGGGATAATCCACGATGTTAAAGACGACCATCGCCAAGTAAGTTGTGGTTCCCATCACTAGTGGTGCCAAAATGAATGGAATGGCCAAAAATGGATTCATCACTAGTGGCACACCAAAAATAAGCGGTTCATTAATATTAAACAGACTCGGAACGAGCGTAAACCGTCCAATTTTTTTACAGAAGGCCGACATCCCCACAACCGCCATTAACAGCGCTAACGCAAGTGTAGCACCCGCGCCACCAATCCAGACAAACCATTGAAAAAATTGTTCCGTTAAAAAATGTGGAATTGGTTCATTAGCTGCAGCCGCATTCATGTTGTCATTTAAATGAGCAAACCAAAACGGCGTTAGAAGCGGTTTGGCTAAAATCATACCATGAATACCAAAGAGCCAGACGATTGTAATCAGTAAAATCGGCATAATCACCGCTAAAAAGGAATCCCCTGCAAAGTACCTGATTGGACTAAACAGCCACTGCAGCGTGCTGTTCAAATCGAAGTGCAACACGACCTTTAGCACCCAAGTACTAATAATGAGCAACGTTCCTGGAATCAATGCCACAAACGAGTGAATCACGGCTGGTGGTACACCCGCTGGCATCTTAATCACCCACTTTTTTGCGATGCAAAAGCGAACCAGTTCAACCGTTGCAATCGACAGCACCATTGCCGTAAAAAGACCATTGGCGCCGAGGTTTGTAAGTGGTAAGACCGTTCCAGTAATAGTGAGACCGACTGCTGCCGATTGCTCGGTGCTAATTGTTGCGGGTGTCACCGCCGCCATTAAAAATGACAACACGGCTAACACACTTGTCGATGCCCGATCGATACCATATTCATCACATAAACTAATCGTGATGCCGATACAGACGTAAATTGACATTAGATCAATCGTCACATGCATCGGTAGCCGTAAACTCGTTGCATATGGTGCAATCACTGACTCCCAACCAGCGATTGGTAAATTGAGTACAATGATAAAAAACGACCCAATAATCGTTACGGGAATCACTACACTCATCCCGTTACGAATTGCTGTGATGTAACGATTGCCCGCTATCTTTCCCATTTGTGCGACGATTTTATCAGAGCGCTTCAGCTGTTCCATTAGCCTTCCCCCTCTTTCGTTTGATAGCTTTAGTATAGAGGTGAGATTGCACGATACACAACTGATAGCTGTTGACGATTATTGTTTTTTTAGATTGCTACTTTTATAAACTTATTTAATGCAAAAAAAGAGCAACGATAGATAGTTGCTCCAAGTTTACAAATAAACGCTGTTCTAGATTGTGACAACTTGCTTGCTCTTAGCTAAGACTCTTTACTCAATCCCAGCCGCATTCAACATCCGTTCACACAATTCATGTGATTGCACGATGCTTGCAGCACTGATGCACGCCTCTTTTGTTTTAACGGCGCCGATAAAGGCACGAATCATCGGATCAAACCCTCGTTTATGGAGGGTTGTCTCCCAATCTGTGAATTTCTGCGTTGTGCGCGTGTTCCCGGCAAACGTTTGATACTGCACGAGGTCATCTAAGCGTGTTGTGCCTGTTGGTGTTTGGACTTCCATGATTTCGGAGTTAACACCCGCTTCAAAATTGACGGAGACACTGCAACTTGTTGTTGCTGTTTCAAACGTCACAACGGCTCGTTGAAAACCACCGTCTTTGAGAACAATGTTTGAACGAAAGTCAGTCACCACATCATCGATTAAATAAAGGGCGGTGTCTAACGAATGGATGAAAATATCATAAATTGTGAAACGTACTGGCGCACCCGGTTTATTGGCGCGGGTTTTTTGAACATTAATCATTCTTTTTTGCGGCAGTGCCTTTAATTGCTGTACCATTGGTGCAAAGCGACGATTGAAGCCGGCCATTAAAAGCAGGCCTTTTTGTTGCGCTAAAGCGACTAACTCCGCTACTTCGGTCGCATTTTCACTGATTGGTTTATCCACAAACACATGAATACCTGCGTTCAAAGCCGCAGTAACAAAACGTGCATGCGTGTGCGTCGCCGTATGAATAAAAATCGCTTCAATCCCGCTTGTAAGCAGAGCATTATGGTCGGTATACAGGTGCTTAACACCGTATTTTTGACCTAACTGTGCTAATTTTTGCGGATCGCGTGTGCATAAATGCCATTCAATCTCGTCTTGCATTGCCATTGTCACTGGCATATACGCTTTTTGGGCAATTCCACCTAATCCGATAACACCTATTTTCATTATGAGCCCTACTTTCTATAAGTGAATTTATTACGTTGCCCTTTAAGTATACCTTACACAGCGATGATTGTGTCGACTTTAGCGCCTGTCAATTAACCGTTTAAACAGATGAAAGACGCTTATCTTTATTCGATTATTACTCATTATTCGAATAAGCTAAATCACTACGAAGAAGGGCTCTTATTAATTTCAATATAAAGGCCGTTGTATAAGTGTTCTCAATATAATAAGGGATGTACGACATCATTTGTTCAATCCATTTGTCGTTTTCATAATCCATTAAAATATGTTCTTCACTTTGTATTTTTTTACTTAGACGATATAGTTCTTCTTCGGTCGTAAAAAGCCATGCTAACATTCCATCATGAATAACAATTCCCTTTGAAATTATTTCAAAAGTATTGTCTGCTTTTAATGCCCAATCCAATGTTTTTTCAATGTTTTCACTGTTGTTCAGTTGTAATTGATCATAAAATGGCATCCTATTTTGCTCTTTTGTAAGTTGCTGGACTAAATCCGCTTTGGTGGCCACTTCCGTATGATACCAATCTGTTAGCTGAAGCATGTCTTCAAAAAAGACTGTTGTACTCAATTTAAGTATTACATTTTTTGGATAGTAATAACTTTTAATTTCCCCATTGCTCATTGTCGTCCTTTTGATAGCACTATCGATTTCTTTTATAAGATAGTTTATTTCATGAAAACCGTAATTCCCCCAACTCCCAGATACTTTTGCATCATTCGCCTTCCGTACCCCCAACCAAATAAGGGCATATACTTGTGAAGGTGTTAACCCCTCTAACCAACGTTGAATCGCATGAATAATCTTTGTTTCCTCTTTTGTTAACTCTTTTGCCAAATTATATTTTATACATTCTGCCTTCAAGAGTTCAAGTAATTGAGCACTAACAATCTCCGTCCATAATAAAATGACCTCCGCAGCTTCTTAAACACATGTAATTTTAGGGCGACATAAATATTTATGTACTTCCCATTCTTTCATCTTTTTAGCTGTAATGTTAATTTCATAATGAACCTCCGCAAGCAGGAATGAATAACTGTCTTTATCTTCATCTTTCGTAAAAGCTTCTAATTGAGAACAAGAGGCAACCGTTATCAGCTGCTTATTAAACAAGTCAGATAATCGCTCGGTATTCGTTTCTGTTGCTGTCTTTTCATACGTGCTATAGGCTGGAATAACCGCACCTAGACCAACATTTGCTTCTTGCAAGAGCACAGCAATTAGCAAACGGTCTCTCATCGAAACCGTTTGTAATTCAACACTCTCCATGTGGTTTATTTTCTTCTAAATAGGCTTTTAAAAGCGAACGTTTTTTTTTCGTCTGCAAGCTGACAATTTTCACAAGCACATGTTTTTTCTTTCGCCTGATAAATGATGTGCTGACATTGACTACAAACCAAATCGGGCTGCCAACTAGCCTTACTCGCACGGCTTGGTAATTTAGCATTAAGGTTGCTCTCACAATACACACACTGTGCTTCTACTTCTACATTTGGGAGGCATCTCACGAGTGAATTTGGCTTAAGCTCAATCTGCTGATGCACTAATATCCGTTCGATTTTTTCATCTGTAAAATAATATGCATTTAGTAGTGCAACGATACTCGTAGTTTCATAATTTACCAGCGGATTAAACGGTGGCAGCGGTCGTAGTTTCTCCGCCGTAATTTTAAATAATTCGATAGAAAGGTCCCCTTTCATTTAAGATATCATCACAGCTAAAACTTCATATAAAATGACCGATTTCAATTTCACTGCTACTCAGGCATTAAAGTGCAACCTTTTGTGTCACATACAATGGTGGCTAATTAGCAACATTTTCAACGCTGTCTCAGCAGATGAAGTGGTACGCACGCTTTTAAAAGACGGTAACGGCAAAAAGACAATTTGCTCAACACCTTTCACTAGATTGGCGTTACATTGAAGGTCCCTTTGTTGTTAACATAGCATACACCGCTAAACTAGTGAAATGATGAAGGCACACTTAATCAAAATAGCATTTTGGCATTTTTTTACGCTAAAATACGGCTTATTTTCGAATTACAGCAAAAAAAAACCAAGCACTCTCCGCTACAACAGTGGGGAATACTTGGTTCATTTAGCTCATTGACCTAATTATTCATTACAAAGGATAACCTGTTCAACTAACGTTTTTGTGTCACTGCCGTTTCATCTCAGAACCATGCCTGCGTGGTTCTGCCTCTGGATGAGTCCTTTTATACAGTTGCTAACATCATGTCAGCTTGAGAAACATTCAATTCGCTTACTATTTGATTGATAATAACGTGTGCTTCGGCTAAGGCACCAATTCCGCGTTTACCAGAAGTCAGTATGTCGACTCGCGGTGGGATTTCTTTGTAGTTGCGATGCGCTAACTTCGCTAAATTTTCTTGTAAAATCGATTGATTATACATTTCGGTATTCATTGCTGGACAGATTAACTTAGGCTTATCAGCAGGTATAGCCATACAAATACTGCTCACAATATCGTCAGCGATACCATTTGCTACCTTACCGATTATATCTGCGGTTGCTGGCATAATAACAATTAAATCGGTTTCTTGTGCTAAAAAGACATGATCGACAGTATCATATACTTGTGCTGTCATCCCTTCGGTCACAATTTTATTTTTAGAAATGATTTCTAATGTGAGTGGACTCACGAAAGCCGCGCTTTTTTTTGGTCATTGCAACATGAATCGTCAGTGGGTACCTCGCCAATTCCTCAATGATGAGTGGAATTTTATGTGCTGCAATACTTCCGGTAATACAAATTGTAACTTTTTTCATTTTTTGTCTCCTAATAATCATTTTCAAGTCTATCGACATCCGTCATTAATTTTAACATTACCAGTGAAAAAAGCAATACATATGGGAAGGCGTTAGTTATTGTTGCACGCTTAACTACCAAATAGCTTTTTCGTTGCTGTTCTGACCTTTTTGTTCCATATCAAACATCAAAAAAAGCGCTTGGCTATCTGTAGTGAACCCTAAAAATCTAACTTTTGGAGATCACTTCAATCCCTATAGTTGATGCGCATAAGCCGTTATTTCTAAAAGCAAAAGATGTTTTTTTATTCAGCTTAATCGTACATTTTACTCAATTATCTACTGTTAGACTGAATTAACAAACTTTGTATAGTAAACACTTCTTTTTTCTATATCTGAACCTGTGAAAATGCTACAGATAGAGCGATTAATTAGGTTATCTGATTGCAATGCTTACTTTAAGTAGCTAATCCATCATTATCTTTGTTAGTCATAATACGAATTCCTCTTTGCTTGATAGTTTGTCTGCATTTCGGCTATAAAGTCAGTTGAAGCACTCACGATATCTATCACCGAATCACTAATGTAATATAGGGTCATTTCATCGTAAAAAGATATATATGGATTTACCAAACCTTTTTTTATGTACCAAGAATAGTTAACGACTTCTTCTGAATTTTTAAAATCAACAGATCTGGAGTAAGCACTTTTTTTGTATTTCCCCTCAAAGAGTACACTTTTTCAATGATAGTTTTTTAAAGTGTACTAATTCCTCTCTTGTGATTAGTTAGAATTAAGATGAAGCATTTCAGAAGACGGACTACAATACTAACTCCAATGATACAGTCGCTTATTTTTCATTTATCAATTAATCCAATTCATTTCAAAATAAACGTCTAAAAAAGAAGTGTAGTCATACGCTTCAGCTTTTAGACAAAGTCAAATTGATTTTTTTCTGTAAAAATAGGGCAACCGACCTTCGACAGTTCTAATCGGGCAATTTCACTTTCGCATCTCAACTTTAGTTGCCTGTGACGCTCTGCTTTCACTTCCTTGTTCGCCATCTAACTAATCGCTGTAAAGCAAGTTGCTAGCTATGACAGAATTAAACGGATCAATAAAGCCTCCATTCCTACAGATACGCTTTTACTCCCACAATGAACTGATACAAGAAGTAGGCTGCAAAAACAAGTAAAATTAGCCCAGCAATGATTGAACTGATTTTAATTGCTCGGCGGTTCATCACTTTTCGCGTGTACGACACAATTGTTAGCAGGCCAATATCATGCAGGACGATACCGCTTAAAATACCGAGGGCCACAATTAGAAAGGAGCCTTTTCCCGTTGCATAGGAGTTACTTAAGGCTGTTCCAAAGACAGATACCCAAAAGACGAGGCTACCAGGTGATATCGCTACCAGTAGGCCCGTTGCATATGTTTTTTTGAAGGATTTTACTGGTTTTTCACCGGCGAGGGTGATATCGTTATCCGCCTGTCTAATCGAATCATAGGCAACGAGTCCTAAAAAGACGGCACCAATTAGCCATAATGGTAATTGGATATATGGCAGAGCTAACACGTTTGCTAAGCCGAAATAGAGCGCTACAATGAGCAACACATCAACCGTCATGCCACCAATACCGACAGCCCATCCGTGCATAAAACCGTGTTTAAGACCTTGTTTTATCATTTCTACACTTATTGCTCCAACTGGCATCGCAATGGCGAAACCAATCAGAAGATACATCCAATAAATCGTCATAGACATCCCCCTTATCTCTCCTTGTATTATATCAAAAAAAGAGTGTCGGACTGTTACTTTTCACATTGCAACTGGGTGTTAATTACCTTAGAATTCTTTGATAGAGCGAGTCGTTTACATCTCTCTATTAAGTTCGTATGACTAGCCGTTACAATTGCTGTCACATAGGCTATAATAAGAAAGGAATGTATTCGTATTTGTAGGAGGAACTCATGTATAAACAGACTGTTCTATTGGTCAGTTGTTTAATGCTGTTGTTCGTTATGGTTGGTTGCACCTCTAACGAGTCAGACAGCCGCACAACGACGACCGCTAAAATAACTTTTAAACCGATTGATCTTAACAAAACGGCTGACACATCAGAGGCCGATGAATCATTAAAACTTATTACTGCTATGCCCGATATAAAAGCCCAATCGCAAGCGACGACTGAACTCCTTACTATTCTCGGCAAGATGTCGTTAGCCTATTCATTTACCGAATCAGAAATTAATGTTTGGCCGCCATCACCTACCTATTCGGAACAGCTTGCGAATGCGTTAGGCCGTAACGGAGATAAAGACCTCGTTCTCACCGTGATGGAAACACTGCGCCAGGCAAGTGTATATGGTGATGGTTTACCATTGCAACTACGTTTAGCACCTTCGCAGCCACCAATCGGCAGTGCCTCTGCGGGTGAAATTACGCTCTACCCCACTGAAAATGACTTATTTACACAATAAAAAACAGCTCACTCGTATCGCATCATTGCGTTACAAGCTGAGCTGTTTTTTAAGTTTCATTTTGAGCTGTAATTAACGCATAACCGCTGGAGCGTTTCCGCTCATAAATTGGTTGACAAAGGCTCTGTTTAGCACTGAGCTATCACCGAAGGTAGTATGGGCTAACACTGCTGCTGCCGTTGCAAACTCAACTGTTTGTTGCAATGACTGTTGTGCCAGCATACCATCAATCACTCCGGCACAAAAGGCATCGCCTGTACCGATGCGATCAAAGGTTGGAATGGCTGATTGCTTAGAAACAACTGTTGTCTCCATTGTTCTGATAAAACCTTGCATCGTTTCGGCTGTTTTAAGGGTGCCGCAAAAGGCATCAAGTTCAAACTGCCGGAGACATTGACCGATGACATCATTACCTACCATTCCTAAACTAGCCGTAAGGTCGCGTTCACTGCCAAACACAACCGAGCAATGTGGCAGCATCCGTTGATAGGTTGCTTTAATGACTGACCGATCAGTCGTTTCATTTAAACTCGGACGATAATTAAAATCAAAAAAAACAGGAATGTTCGCAGTGGCTGCTTGCTCGGCGACTGCTAAAGCTGTCTCGCGGGTCGCCTCGGTCAAAAACAATGCAATGCCACAAATATGCACGGCATCAAGTGGTTGCAACCATCTCTTAATGGCCGTTTTGCTCACGGTGGTGCGACAAAAGGCCGAATCTAAGCGATTTAAATAGGTGACCTGCGAAGGGCGAGGATGGTAGCCACGTTCTAAAAAATAGAGACCGAGATGCTGATGGGCAAACGTAAGCGCGCGCGTATCAATTTGGAGGCGACGCAAGGCACCAGCTGCGGCCTGACCAACCTGATTGTCGGGCAAAGCGCTCAACAAGGTTGTATCATGACCAAATTGGGCCAGCCCACTTAATAAGTTGACCCCTGTTCCAGTGTAAGATAAATCAACGGTATCAGTTTGGCTGATTAATTTATATTCTGGTGGTGTTAGACGCATCATCACTTCACCATAGGCTCCGATGTTCATCTGCTCACCCCTTTGTCGCTAACACACGTTTCACGGTCGCAAGTAAACTTGCCACATCATCGGGGCGCGTGTCGCCATTGGCATCAATAATTGATGAGTACACATGTGGAATGATTTTTTTAACGCCGGCATCAACCGCAATTTGCACAATTTCTTCAAAGTTTTCTAAATCAATGCCTCCAGTTGGTTCGAGGTAAAAATCATGTTCGGCACAGGCTTTTGCCACGGCAATGTACTCCTCCTTATGCGCGAGTCCTTTCATCGGGAAGTATTTAATCGATGAACCACCCATATCTTTTAAGAGTGCAATCGCAGTCGCTAATGGCACTTCTGTCGGCGCTGTTTGGCTACTTAATGGTCCTGTGGCAATGTTTACAAAACCAACCTTGCCTGTTGGCGACACCAGTCCATTGACAACGGTATCGGTTTGACCGAGTAAGGCACGACTTGCGCCAATGCCAGTGAACACTTGGTTCACATGCTGCGGTTGTAATTCGGCTGAAATCCGACTCACCATCGCACTTTGATTCGGATCACCTGCCCCTAAACCAACCGATAACGCGTTATTGGTCGCTGCCGCATAGCGTTGCATATCAGCAATGGCAGCTGCATCACTATCGTAGTTTTTTGAGAGCACGCCTAAAACAACATGGCCTTCAGCGGCTTGATAGCAATCTTTGGCATTGGCAACAGAGCCTGCCAAGACATTTAAACAAATACGATCTTCGATATAATTCGGTGTTTTATTCATCATTCGACCTCTTCTCAATTAGTGTAATAGTTCTGTTAACCGTGCCACAATTTGTTCCATCTCCACGGCTGTGACCGCTCGAATATCAAACTCAATAATGCCGATATTGGCGCGGTATTCACGGGTGTATATCGCGGTCTTGCCTGCCTTCAAGCCGGCAATGACAGCGATGGCTGAGGCTGGTTCACTGATGGTGACTTCGGCACGATAAATATCACGGCCAGCACCGTCTTGCACACTTTTTGCACTGACGTGGTTGATTGCATTTAAGTTCACAATAAACGGCGCCAAGCGTGCTTGCATCGACGTTCCGGTTTCGCTGCCGTTTGTTTGATACACTTCAATTGCCCGCGTCAAACCTAAAATATTTTCTTTTCCGACCTTCATCGCCCGACCAATCCCTTTGTTTTGGAGCCTTACCCAAGCGATTAAGTCGGCGTCTCCGATAACTAAACCTGACGTTGGCCCTTCAATCGCTTTGCCCCCACTATAAATGACGAGGTTGGCGCCTTGCTCATAATACGTCTGCAAATCTTCTTCGGCAGCGGCGTCTACGATTAACGGCAGTTGATGTGCCTGTGCAACCGCAGCTGCTTCTGCTACGCTCAGCATGCTTTTTTGGACGGTATGGTGACTTTTAATGTATAAAATCGCGGCTGTTGCTGGTGTAATCATCATTGCTAAATGCTCGGCTGAGCACATATTCGCATAGCCTGCCTCAACAACACGACCTCCACCCAGTTCTACCATCACCTCAACCGGAGTGCCGTAATCGACATTATGCCCCTTTGGTAGTATGATCTCGCGTTGGCTTACCGTTGTCGTATTTGGATGGTAGGCATGCAATTGACTGCCTTGCCCGATAACGCCGGCCACACTTTGGGCAATTCCTGCAGAAGCGCTCGCTACGACCAATGCCGCCGGAACATTGAGCAATGACGCAATGTAACGCCCTGTTTTAACGACTAAGTCGCTCATTTCAAAAAAGTGAGTGCCGCCAAATTGTTGCGCTGCTAACACTTCATCGGCAACTTTGGATACACCTAAAATCGTCATTTTTCCCGAGGCATTAATGACCTCTTTTAAGCCATAAGTGTCATAACTATTCGTTGCTGTCACACTGATACACGCTCCCTCCGACAATTGTTTGTGTTGGCTGTATTAAAGTAGTAGTTGTACGAGTGTTACCGTTCGAGTCGGTTAACACCTTGTGTCCATCCACCAATTTGAAGATTGTTAAATCGGCATCGTATCCAACTGCGAGTTGTCCTTTGTTGTGTAGCTTAAAGACCGCAGCCGGATTGGCGGTAACCATCGGAATGATTTCGGCCAACGAATAGCCCAGCACGAGCATCTTTTCGAGTGTCGTTGCCATATCGTAAACCGGGCCAACTTCACGGTTACGGTGATAAATATCGGTACTGATGGTTTGACAAATAATGCCAGCAGCCTTGGCTGCCTCCGCTACCTTGAAGTTAAAACTATCTGTGCCATGACCGACATCAAAAATAACACCTTTTGCATAAGCCGCACGTACAAAGTCCTTGACTGTACCTTCGGCTGTTAAAATACCATTGGGCTTACCATTGTAGCAATGCGTCATTACATCACCGGCGCTCATATCCGCCAGAACGTCAGCCAACGACGGTGGTGCTGAGCCAACGTGAACCATTAAGGGCAACTGCTGATGTTGTGCTTGAATCGCCTTGGCCATCTCAAGCGGGATAATGCCATTGTTACCGATAACGGTTTTGCTCATTCGTGCCTTAATACCGACAATGAATTGAGGGTAATCCGCTAACGCTTTTGTAATCAAATCGGTTTGAATTTTAGCTAAGTCAGCCAATTCATCTTGTTCCACAATGCCCCATTTTGAAATATTAAGCAGGGCGTAAACATTCGTGTTGGCCGCGGCTGCCAACTCGTAAAAAGCACCAATGTTTTCGGCCCCAGTCGTGCCGGCATCAATCACCGTGGTGACCCCTTTTGGTACCCCGATTTGATCAGGGTAATCATAGTAGAGCGTCATCTTTTCGTAACAGTGCACATGATCGTCAATCCAACCGGCTGAAACATAGGTGTCACCGTCTAGCACAAGCGTTTGCTGTGCTTCAACTGTGCTATTTTTTTCAATCTCGATAATTTGTTTATTATCAATTACAATGTCACTTATTTCGTCCGTTATTAAACGGGCATTCTTAATTAATAAATCATACATGAGTCATCCTCCTTTAGGATTATAATGGAATGGGAAATAATGCACCAAAGGCCATTGCACCTAAAATAGCACCACCAGCAATCGGCTTTTTCCAGATGTAAAAGATTAAAGCACCGATTGTCGCACCAATTCCAATTGGAATTGAAGCTGCACATGCTGATAAGATTAACAACGGTCCAAGGAAGCGTCCGGCTGCGTTTCCTGCCCCCATCATCACATCAGCACCAAAGGTTGAACTTGCACCATTAATTGTTACCTTACGAATTAAAATGATGATACCGCCGATGAGTAAGCCACAAATTGCTCCAGTCAGCAATGCCAATCCGAAGTTAGTGATTGGTTTTTCAATACCCATGCTGAGAAAAATAGCCGGAATGCCGATACCAACACCAGTTAAAATGGAACCGCCTAAGTCTAAAATACCGACAAGTGATCCTTCAAGAATACGTGCGAATAAAAAACTAGCACCAAAGGCAGCAGCAGCACCATAAGAACCGCCATCCATCCCAGCCTTTAGCATGGCGACAATAGACACTTCGTTAAAAGCACCGACACCGTAGATATAATACATATGGGTTCCTGCAAAAACAGCAGCTGCCATAATTCCTACAAAGATTGGAAATGACCAGTCCGCATACCAAAAATTCTTTTTCAATCCTTCTTCTGTCATTCTATCCACCTCTTTCCATTATTTACCAATGTTGAAAACATCGTGCATTCCATTTAACCAATTAGGAATTGTTAATTTGAAACTCTCAATCATTTGCATATCGAATCCTCGGAAAAAACCACTAAAGACAAAGAGCAACACGACTGCAACCATAATTGATTTCGTAATACGTGTCCAGCCAATATCATCAACTCCTTTGCCCACTAAAATACCGAGTACCACACCCGGAACAGCATTTCCCATCACGAGTTGTGATAAGCCACCTAAAATAGTACCCCAGAAACCTGAGCGACGACCTGCATCGATGGCAGCAAGCCAAAAAAGCACTGGCATGACAGTATTGATTAGGATGGTAGCTGCTGGTACTAATACTGCGACTGCTGCGACTTGTAACGAAGATGGTATCGCTGATGCAGTTGTGTTTAAAAACGCAACAAGTACCATCCCGATTAAGCCACCGACCATCCCCATTTTTTTAGGATTGTGCATTGTTTCGGCCACACTTTTATTTTTAACTAGTAATACCGCTGTTGCCCAGTTTGGAATTACACGGTGTGTAACATCTTGCGTAAACGCACCCGCACCAACACTTGATGCCCATGCGTTAAAGAAAAAGCCAAGTCCAAAAGAGAAATGGGATGCTGCATCACCTTCACAGGCATTCATCTCACCTAGCGTTCTGAAGGCACCTAATCCTTGACTAGCTGGTGCATGAAACATTCTTGCTGCCCCGGCAGCTGCTGCAAATCCGAGCAACCCACCAATCAATAAAGACTTCATTAGTACAATTATAATCTCCATTTATGTGTCCACCTATCTTTCTATTTTCATCACATATCCTCATGTTATTTCTTGCTTTTGTTTGCGTTTACGCAAGCTAAAATTTTGATACACATTCTTTTGACGCTCTTTAAATGCAATATTTTCAACGACGATTTTTGTTAGCTCTATTGTTACATTAAGCTTAACTTGATAGGTTACTTTATCACGTTTAAAGAAGAAAAAGAGAAAGCGTTCTGTTTCATGTGTTGCTGTTGCTTCTAACATCTCAATATCTATCGGTTCGATACGAACAATCACATCATTTGATGACTGCAGCATTTTATTGTGAATGCTATTCAGTGCACTCGCAAATGCTTGTTTTTTTTGTGTCCCTGATCCTGTTACCGTAATTACTTCGGTTGTTTTTTTGTTTCACATTAGCCATCTCTTTTTTCCTCTCTTAGTTACCTTTTAATTTTGAATAAGCTTCAACAATACGTTGGCCTAATTCTTCTGAATCCATAAAACCAAAGCCTAAAACAGTATTGCCGTCATTAATCGCTGTAATCCCTTCTTCAACTGAACGCATGCCATGTCTCTCTTTATAGCCGTATTTTGTTGCTGCTGTAATCGCACCGGCACCACCACTACCGCAAAAGGAAAAGCCGATATCTGCTTTTTCTGTTTGCATGACATCACCAAGACGCATATCTGCTCCCATACCTGGAACTACTACTGCACGACCACCCGCGGCCTCAACACCCTTTGCAACATTTTGTCCTTTTCCTAATCGATCTGCAATAACTACTGTAATCATTTATTA
>NZ_AODH01000003.1 GCF_000525915.1 Brochothrix campestris FSL F6-1037
GTGACTTTGTATACGAGATGATAAGACTGAATAGAAATGTTGTTATAGTAGGAAACACGAGCCTTAGAGGTGAGTGTACAGATGGTACTCGACTCCGATAAGGCGAGGCATTGACGACCTAGAACAGCGTTTATCTTCAGTCTGAAGTGACGACAGTTAAAAACTGTCGTCACTCTTTTGGATTACGAAAGGGGGTACCATGTATGGCCATCACGCGCTAACAGTTCGTCAGCCGCGATTGGACCAGCGCTGCCTGAATCATAATTTGGTAATTCGGTAGGGCTCAATTTCCAACCTTCGTAAATACGGTCAGCCAACTGCCATGAGAGTGCTACTTCATCCCAGTGTGAGAAATAAGTGGCGTCACCGCGTAAGCAGTCGTGAATAACTTTTTCATACGCTTCGGGCGCATTTTGGTCGACCGCATCAGCCGCTGTTTGTAGCTGTGTCGGTTGTGTCGCAAGACCAAGGCCAGGCACCTTGACGTTAAGTTTTAAGGTAATGCTTTCGTTAGGTGCGATTTCAATCACTAACGTATTCGCAACTTTTTCGCTGCTGTCATCAAATAAGTCAGGACGATCGTTCTTGAATTCAATCACGATGTTCGTTTTTTTATTAGAGAGCCGTTTTCCTGTTCTAATGTAGATTGGCACACCGTTCCAACGATCGCTGTGAGACGTCAATTTACCAGCAACATAGGTCTCAGTCGTTGATGTCGGCGAAACGTTTTCTTCTGACCGATACGCTTTAAACGTTTGTGGGTCAGTTGGGTTTGCATCGTACTGACCAGGAACGAATAAATTGTTAACGACATCTAATTCTGGCACATCTAACGAACGTAATAAACGCACTTTTTCGGCACGGATTTCAGCTTTATCTAATGTTAAAGGGAAGTCCATTAACAATAACGATACGACTTGTAAAATATGATTTTGGAACATATCACGTAAGGCACCGCTGTTGTCATAGTAACCACCGCGTTCTTCGACGCCAAGTTCTTCTGCTAATGTCACCTGCACATTGCTAATGTGACGGTTATTCCAGAGTGCCTCAATCATTGGATTGGCAAAGCGGATCGCCGAAACATTTTGTACCATTTCTTTTCCTAAGTAATGATCAATGCGGTAAATTTGATTTTCATTAAAGGCATGACCGAGTGCATCGTTTAATTCCTGTGCTGAAGCAAGGTCATGACCAAACGGTTTTTCAATCATTAGACGTTGATAACCTTTAGTTGCAACTAAGCCTTCAGATTTTAAGCGGATAGCAATTTCATTGAAGAAAGTTGGTGCCATCGCAAGGAAAAAAACACGATTGCCTTTAAGGTGATATGTTGTATCAAGCTCGTTTGATAAGTCTAACAATACCTTATATGATTCTTTGTTCGTAACATCGTGTGAACGATAATAAAAATGGGAAACGAACGCTTGGATGTGTGATTTATCGGCAATAGATGCAATCGAAGAAGCAACACGTTCGCGGAACAAAGCGTCGGTTAACTGGCGACGTGCAGTACCAATAACGGCGAAATTTTCTTTCAAAAATCCTTTTGCATACAAACGGTAGATAGCAGGATATAATTTGCGGTTAGCTAAATCGCCTGTGCCACCAAATATTGTAATCAGTGCTGTTTCTTCAGTAATTTTAGTCATATCGGTAAGCCTTCTTTCATTCTCATTTTAATGCGTTTTTGCTTGCACTTATTAATATAACACGAAAGCGAAAAGTCGGATAGTCAACAATCTTGAAAAAAATAAAATTATTCAAAAAAACGGCACAGGCAACACTGTAAGCGTTACCATAGCTACGTGTTGATAACACACATTAAATTTATTATTACGGCGAAAATTATGGTAAAATAAGACGTAAACCTTACATCAGAGAAAAGAGGCAAGACAAAATGGAAATTACTTTTTTAGGCACAGGTGCAGGGGTACCTGCCAAAACACGCAATGTGAGTGCGATTGCCTTGCAGTTGCTAGATGAACGCAGCACATGGTGGCTATTTGACTGTGGTGAAGCAACCCAACATCAACTGCTGAAAAGCACATTGAAGCCAGGTAAAATTGAAAAAATCTTTATTTCTCACCTTCATGGTGATCATATTTTTGGCTTGCCCGGTTTGCTGAGCAGTCGTTCGTTCCAAGGTGGTGACACGACCTTAACGGTCTATGGACCAAAAGGAATACGAGCCTTTATCGAAACGAGCCTCCGTGTCTCGCAAACACATTTAGCCTATCCGTTAGTAATAGAAGAAATCACACCCGGAATTGTCTTCCAAGATGAACAGTTTAAGGTTGAGACGGCCTTGTTAAGTCATGGAATCGATAGTTACGGCTATAGAATAGAAGAAACCGATAAAATTGGTAAATTAGATGTGGCGGCCTTAAAAGCATTAGGCATTAAACCGGGCCCGATTTTCAAAGACATTAAAGACGGGAAGACTGTAACATTAGCCGATGGTACGACGATTGTGGGTAAGGATTTTGTTGGCGAATCAGTCAAAGGGCGTGTGGTAACAATCTTAGGGGATACACGACCGACTGAAAATTCAGTCAAACTGGCGGAACAGGCCAATGTCCTTGTTCATGAAGCAACCTTTGAAGCGGATAAGAGCAAAATGGCACGGGCTTATTTTCATTCATCAACCACGCAGGCAGCGACAATTGCGGCTAAGGCAAACGCCAAACACTTATTGTTAACACATATTTCATCCCGTTACCTCTATGATGATCTAAACAAATTGGCACAAGAAGCCCGTGAAGTCTTTGAACAGACCGATATAGCGGATGATTTTATGACCTTTGATGTGCCTTACATTGTAGGTGAAGACTGATGCAGATTGAAACAGTTATCGTGACAGGCGCTTCGAGCGGTGTTGGTCATGTTGTGGCGGAACAATTACTCGCACAAGGTAAACGAGTCATTTTAATGGCGCGTCGAACAGAGCCAATGGTGGTATTAGCCAATCAATACCGGGGGCAAGCTCATGTGTATCAATGCGATGTCAGTGTCGCGCAACAAGTGGTAGAGACGATACAAATGGTGCTTGAACGCTTTCCGGTGATTGATGCGATTGTTCATTGTGCTGGTTTTGGGATATTTGCCAATGCAGTCGATACAACAATCGAACAAGTGGAAGGAATGCTGCTCACCAATGTTAGTGGGGGGATTCATTTGAACCAACTATTACTACCACAGTTTAAGCAACAAGGCTATGGGCATATTATGATGATTGCTTCGGTTGCTGGCAAAATCGGGACACCGAAGTCAAGCGTCTATGCGGCCAGTAAGTTTGCGCTTGTTGGTTATACGGATGCGTTGCGGATGGAAGTGGCTGGCGACGGTATCTACGTGACAACGATTAACCCTGGCCCAATTGAAACACCATTTTTTGAGATTGCTGATCCATCGGGCGAATATTTGAAAAACATCGCTCGCTTTAGCTTAACACCAGAGCAGGTAGCGTCGAAAATGGTGCGTTGCCTTGGGAAGAAAAAGCGCGAGGTAACCCTCCCGTTAACGATGGCGTTTGCCGCCCGAGTTCATGCGTTTTTTCCGCGGACAGTGGAGGCAATTGCGAAACCTTTCTTCTTGAAAAAATAGTAAAGTAGCAGTGATAGTCGTGATGTACAAACCTGACGTGACATGTTAAACTACTAGAACATATGTTCGAGTTTGAGGAGTTGGTGAGATGAAACGACAACGTAAAATTATTCATATCGATATGGATTGCTTTTTTGCGCAGGTGGAACAAACTGACCACCCGGAATTGAAAGGCAAGCCTGTTGTTATCGCTAGCGACCCCCGTGTATCAAAGCGTGGGGTTGTTTCGACAGCATCATATGAGGCCCGTACCTTTGGTGTCCATTCGGCGATGTCGAGTGTTGAAGCGTTAAAACTTTGTCCACAAGCAATTTTTATCCCGCCACGGATGGCACGTTATCAAGAAGTGTCACTCAAAATTCGTGAAATCTTTAGCCGTTACACCGATCAAATTGAGCCGTTATCTTTGGATGAAGCGTACTTAGATGTCACCGAAAACAAACGCAATGAACGATCAGCGAGCCGCCTAGCACAACAAATTCAAGCGACAATCTATGATGAACTGCAGTTAACCTCGTCGGCGGGTGTCTCTTATAATAAATTCATTGCTAAACTAGCCTCAGATTACCAAAAGCCAGCGGGTCGAACAGTCATCACGCCTGAGCAAGCCTTGGCTTTTCTTGCGCAGCTCCCGATTGATGATTTTTATGGTGTTGGTCAGGTGACCGCCGAAAAAATGCACACCCTTGGCATTCATACGGGGGCAGACTTATATGAGTGGCGTGAATGGGATTTAATCATGCAGTTTAAAAAACGGGGGTATCAATTGTATCGGCTTGTGAGGGGGATTGATGACTCGCCGGTGCGAACAGCGCGTGAACGTAAGTCGCTAGGACGAGAAACGACCTTTTCGGCCGATGTGATTGATGAACAACAACTGCAACTCACCTTACGTCATTTTGCACAAAAGATAGCGCAAACCTTAACTGAGAAGCAGCTGAGCACCCAAACAATCGTCTTGAAAATTCGTTACAGTGATTTTTCAACTGAAACAAAACGACTCACATTGCCACTGCGGCTCAGTGAAAGTCATGAACTTTATTTTTATGGCCTCCAAATATTTGAAGAGATGTGGACGCAACAACCGGTGCGGCTGATTGGCTTAACAGTTACTAACTTGGCAACGAGACACTATGAGAACTTACGATTGAAAGGGCTATAAAAAGGGGTGTTACAATGGAACGGTGCGAAGGGTTAATTATTCGCGTGATGGATTATCGTGAATCCGATAAAATTATCCGTTTATACACAAAAGAGCATGGCAAAATCAGTTTGGTGGCACGCGGTGCAAAAAAAAGCAACAGTCGGATTGCTGCTGTCACACAGCTGTTTACCTATGGTGAATTCATGTACTTTGGCAACAAAGGATTAGGCACAATTCAACAAGGGGAAGTGATTGAACGCTTCCCGCTCATTTCACAAGATATTTTTACGACAGCGTATGCATCCTACTGTGTCGACTTACTCGATAAGGCGATTGAGGAACGAGAGCCCAATCCGGCCTTATTTTCGTTGATTTATCAAGTGATTGAAAAAATGGCTGCTGGTGAAAATGCACACGTCATTAGTCAAATCTTCGAATTGAAGATGCTTAATGTATTAGGACATTATCCTGAGTTTCGTGGTTGTGTCTTAACAGGTGAGACAGAGGGTCCGTTTGATTTTTCAATCAAACACAATGGTTTAATTTCACGTCGTTGTTTTGATGAGGACCCGAATCGTTTGCAGTTGTCTGATAAGGTGATTCGTTTACTGCGGCTGTATTATTTAATTGACTTTAACCGTCTGGGTAAAATTGATGTGAACGATGAGGTAACGAAACAAGTCCAATGGGCGATTGATACGTATTATAATGAAGTGTCTGGTTTGAATTTAAAAACAAAACGCTTTTTAAATCAAATGTCTGACTGGGGCTCCCAAATGAAAGTGGACACGTCTGAGGCAGCGCCACCTGAATGATGCTAAATGAGCTGTTATGATTGACAATAATACTATTTTATCGTATATTTAAAGACGTATATAGAAGCAATGAAGAGCAGTAGTAGCAATTTAAACCAGTTTCAGTGAGTATGGGATAGTGTGAACCATATAACATGGCGATTGTGAAGGCAGCTTGGAGCTTAGTTTATTGAGGTGGATGATAGTTATATCATCAAGTAGGGTGGAACCGCGATGTTTATCGTCCCTATGTTAGTCATTGTGATTAGCATAGGGGCTTTTTTGCGCCTTATCCACGATGCAAAAAAACAATTACCGAAGGAGAATGTCAAATGAATGTACAAAAAATGATCCAAACATTGCAAGCTTATTGGTCAGAACAAAACTGTCTCTTGCTTCAATCGTATGATGTCGAAAAAGGGGCGGGTACCATGAGTCCTTATACGTTCTTACGCGCTATTGGACCAGAACCATGGGCAGCTTGTTATGTTGAACCTTCACGTCGACCAGATGATGGCCGTTATGGTGAAAATCCTAACCGTCTGTTCCAACATCATCAATTCCAAGTGGTGATTAAACCTTCACCAGCGAACATCCAAGAATTATACTTAGGTTCGTTAGCTGCGATTGGTATTGACCCATTAAAACATGATATTCGCTTTGTCGAAGATAACTGGGAAAACCCGTCAATGGGTTGTGCTGGACTTGGGTGGGAAGTTTGGCTCGATGGTATGGAAATCACACAGTTTACCTATTTTCAACAAGTCGGTGGCTTAGAATGTTCACCCGTCACTAGTGAAATCACGTATGGTATCGAACGTCTGGCATCATACATTCAAGATAAAGAAAGCGTATTTGACTTAGAATGGCATGATGGTGTGACTTACCGTATGTTATTCGGTCAAGCAGAATATGAGCACTCAAAATATGCCTTTGAAACATCAAATCAAGAAATGCTTTTAGCAAATTTTGCGAGTTTTGAACAAGAAGCATTGACGCAATTAGAATTGGGTCTGGTTCACCCAGCCTATGATTACATTCTTAAATGTTCACATACCTTTAACCTCTTAGATGCACGTGGTGCGGTCTCTGTCACGGAACGCGCTAACTACATTAGCCGTATTCGTAAATTGGCCCGTACGGTTGCTAAAACATACGTGGCAGAGCGTGAAAAATTGGGCTTCCCAATGTTGAAAAAGGAGGACAAATAAGATGACTCAAGATATTTTATTAGAAATTGGTTTAGAAGAAATGCCCGCCAAATATGTCCAAGCATCAGAAATACAGTTGAAAGAACATGTTGAAGCATGGTTAGCCGAAAAAGGATTAGCCTATGAAGCGGTTGCTTCTTTTTCAACACCGCGTCGTTTAGCAGTTACAGTTAAAGCTGTTGCACCGTCACAAGCCGACAGCGAAGATGAAGTGCGTGGCCCGGCCCGTAAAACAGCACAAGATGAAAATGGTGACTGGTCACGTGCAGCCCAAGGTTTCGTGCGTGGACAAGGTTTAACAACCGACGATATCTTCTTCAAAGAATTAAAAGGAACAGAATATGCCTTTGTTAATAAAAAAACAGTCGGTGTTGCCACAGCTGATTTATTAAAAGAATGGGATAAAATTATCTTAGGCCTAAACTTCCCTGTTAATATGCACTGGGCAAATCACCACACTAAATACATCCGTCCGATTCATTGGATCGTTGCCCTTTATGGCGATACTGTCATTCCGTTCTCAATTTTAGATGTAACGACAGGTCGAACAACGCGCGGACATCGTTTCTTAGGACATGAGATTGACATCACGTCAGCAGCAACTTATGAAACGCAGTTAAAAGAAGTATTTGTTATTGCTCAACAAGCAGAGCGACGCCAACTGATTGCTGACCAAATTGCGGACCTTGCGTCTGTAAAAAACTGGAACGTGCCAATCGATGCCGACCTCCTTGAAGAAGTAACGAATTTAGTTGAATATCCGACCGTTTTATTTGGTAATTATGAAGAAAATTATTTAGACTTACCAGCGGACGTTTTAATTACGATTATGCGTGAGCACCAACGGTACTTCCCTGTCATGGCACATGACGGTCAGTTATTGCCGTTCTTTATTACCGTTCGAAATGGGAATGCGGAACATTTAGAGACCGTTGCTAAAGGAAACGAAAAAGTACTCCGTGCACGTTTGTCGGATGGCGAGTTCTTCTATCAAGAAGATCAAAAAATCACGATTGCGGCAGCACTTGAAAAATTGAAAAAAATCACCTTCCATCAAAAAATTGGTACGATGTCTGACAAAATTGAACGTGTTGGTTTAGTTGCAACGAAGCTTGCGGGCTTATTCAACTTTAGTGCAAGCGAAATCGCGGATGTTCAACGTGCAGCTGCTATTTATAAGTTTGACTTAGTGACCAACTTAGTCGGTGAATTCCCTGAATTACAAGGCGAGATGGGTGCTAAATATGCTTTGTTGCAAGGAGAAAACGAAGTCGTTGCAACTGCGATTCGGGAGTCATACATGCCAACAAGCTCAGAAGGCGAATTGCCTGCTACAAAAGTAGGGGCGTTACTTGCCTTAGCAGATAAATTAGAAACATTAGGTGCCTTCTTCTCAGTTGATATGATTCCAACCGGTTCGAATGATCCGTTTGCCTTGCGACGTGCGATGATTGGTGTGGTACGGATTTTAATTGATCAACGCTGGGAATTACCATTCGATGGTACGGTACGTGATATTATTACATTAGAAGAAGCAGCCGGTGTCAAAGTGATGCCAATCGATGAAACCGTCTTGAAATTCAACCAATTTTTAGCGCGTCGTCTTCGTAATTTATTAGCTAATGATGATGTTCGTCATGATTTAATTGAAGCAGCCGTTGCTGGAGAAACAAATGATTTAGCACAGCTATTTGAGCGTGCAGCAGCCTTAAACAAGGTTAGCCAAGCAGACTGGTTCCGTCCAACAGTTGAGGCCTTGACACGGGTGATGAACCTTGCACGTAAATTGGATAAAACCGTAACTATTGATGAAACATTGTTTGAAAACGAGAGTGAGCAAGCGCTGTATCGCGAAATTAAAACGGTTAAAGCAGCCTTTGCAGCCGCATCATCAACCGAAAAATTAACCGTCTTGAAACAATTACAACAACCGATTGCTCGTTTCTTTGAAAATACACTTGTAATGGTCGACGACGAAGCGATTCGTACAAACCGCTTAGCGATGCTTGCTGAATTGAATAATATCGTCGCTCGTTTTGCTAAATTTGATGCGATTATCGTGAAATAAAAATATTTTCACAAATTAAAAGGGTTTTTGGAATAGCTAGCGAATAATACTATTATGGTCTATCTAAGTGAACAAAAACCCTCTTTTTAGGAGGGAGCCACAATGCGAATGATATCATTGATTATTGTTGATGCCGATGCGTGTCCTGTAAAGGAGGAAGTGCTGGCCTTAACAGCGCCATTAAATATACCAGTAACCTTTGTGGCCTCTTATAATCATTTTTCAGTTAACCGTACAGGTAATTGGGTGTTTGTTGATACGACCAAAGAAGCAGCCGATTTAAAAATCGTTAATCTAACGACTGCAACAACCTTAGTCATCACTCAAGACATTGGCTTGGCCAGTCTCTTGTTGGCAAAGGCAGCGCTCGTCATTAACCAATACGGACTTATCTATGATGTGAATACGATTGATGCTAGCCTCGAACGGCGTTATTTAGCAGCTAAACAACGGCGACAAGGGGTTCATTCAAAAGGTCCAAAGGCATTTACTACAGCTGATCGTCACATGTTTAAGCAACGGTTTTCTAACTATTTACAAACTAATGAATGAAATGATGTGGTCCTAAATGTCTAATCGAATACCAGAAGAATTATTAACCCGTATTCAGCAAGAGAACGATATTGTCGATGTCGTCAGTGACTATGTTCAATTAAAAAAACAAGGGCGTAATTACAGTGGCCTTTGTCCGTTTCATAATGAAAAAACACCGTCTTTTTCAGTTTCACCAGAAAAGCAAATTTTCCATTGTTTTGGCTGTGGTAAAGGTGGTAATATGTTCACTTTTATTATGGAGTCTGAAGGTATTACGTTCCAGGAGGCTGCCATTCGCTTGGCCGAGCAAAGTCATTTGCCTATCGGCGATTTAAAAGTAGCACAATCGCCAACAAATGAACCGTATGATGCTAACAATCAAACAGATGATACGCATGCAATGATTGAAGCGCATGCGCTTGTGTCACAGCTATATCATTACATCTTAACGAGTACAGAAGAAGGCACGGAGGCGCTTAACTACCTCCATGACCGGGGCTTGAATGACGAGGTCATCCGTCAATTCAACATTGGCTTTGCCCCTAAAAGTTGGGAATTAGTCACTGCCTTTTTAGAAAAACGCGATTTTGATCAACATGTGATGATTGATGCCGGCTTACTCGCACGACGTGACGATGGCAACGCCGTTGATCGTTTTCGTGAACGGATAATGTTTCCAATTACAAACGACCGCGGTCAAACAATTGCGTTTTCTGGTCGGTTATTACCCGGTGTCGAAGGTCCTAAATACTTAAACAGTCCTGAAACAGCCCTCTTTAATAAACGTGAGACGTTGTTTAACTTTGCTAACGTGCGAAAAGAAATCCGTCAAACAAAGGCTGTGACAGTCTTTGAAGGGTTTATGGATGTTATTGCAGCCAGTCAAGCGGGTA
The DNA here is from genome assembly GCF_000525915.1 of Brochothrix campestris FSL F6-1037. Lineage (GTDB taxonomy): Bacteria > Bacillota > Bacilli > Lactobacillales > Listeriaceae > Brochothrix > Brochothrix campestris. Next base: position 10,251 of record NZ_AODH01000003.1, read on the forward strand.
TAACAAATGGAGTGGCCTCAATGGGAACGGCCTTAACACCAGAACATATCTCGAAGCTGAAACGTGTGACAAATCGCGTCATTGTATGCTACGATGGTGATTCGGCAGGTTTAAATGCGACGTATAAAGCGGTGCAACTATTACAAGAAGCCCGTGGCATGCAGGTGAAGATTATCTCGTTACCCGAAAAATTAGACCCGGATGAATATATTCAAACAAAAGGGGTCGTAGCTTTTAAAGATTTTTATGAACAACAGCAAATAGAGTGGCCATTATTTCTAATGCGCTACTTGAGTTTAGCAACGGATTTATCACAGGCTGATGAAGTGGCACATTATGTAGAACAAGTGCTTACTGAGATTAACCGGATTGAAAATCCGATTGAAAAAGAAGTGTACTTGGCTGAATTGAATCAACGAACACAGATTGATAAAGCTGTCTTACGGCAACAATTAGCACAGCGGCAGCCTCAACCACAGTACGAAGAATTTGCCTTTCAACCACAAGAGCAACGCCTGGTGAAACGCACGGCATTGGATAAGTTGGAACGATTTATCATCCGGATGATGTTGAAAGATACACATTTCTTCGACCAAGCACAGCAAAAGTTTGAACAGCAATCACTGGTGTTTTATCATGATGACTATCAAGCGATGTATACCTATTTATTACCGTATTATCTTGAAGGTCATCCCGCCGATGTGTCGCAATTTTTACTTAATGTAAAAGATGAACGAGTCAAAGACTTGATTGTGGCGATGGAGATGGAAGAAATGCCCGATGCTGAAGAACTGGATATCGATGAATGTTGTTCGCAGTTGACTAAACTGCAACAAGTACAAGATTTCAAACGATTAAAACAAGCGCAAATTGATGCGATTAATGCCAATGATAGCGAGCAAGTCCGTACCATTTCACTTGCGATAATTGCAAAAAAACGCGCATTAGATAGGCTTTAAAATCAGAGGAGGAATTCCATAGTGGTAAAAAAAGCAGTAGCGAAAAAATTAACGTTGGAAGAAACAAAAGCGGAATTACTAGTACGAGGAAAAAAAGATGATACACTCACATATGACGAAGTGGCTAAACAACTCGCACCCTTTGATTTAGATGTTGAAGTATTAGATGAGTTCATTGAACATTTAACAAGTGAAGGTGTTGAGTTATCTGATGAACCAGCACCCGTAGAAAAAGATGAAAAAATTAACATTGCAGACCTTAGTGTGCCTGCAGGTGTTAAAATCAATGACCCTGTACGAATGTACTTAAAAGAAATTGGTCGTGTCGATCTTTTAACAGGGCCCGAAGAAGTAGCCTTAGCAAAACGTATTGAAGCCGGTGACCTTGAAGCTAAGGCACAATTAGCAGAAGCTAACTTACGTTTAGTTGTATCGATAGCGAAACGTTATGTTGGTCGTGGAATGTTATTCCTTGATTTAATCCAAGAAGGTAACATGGGCTTAATGAAAGCTGTTGAGAAATTTGATTTCTCTAAAGGCTTTAAATTTAGTACGTATGCGACTTGGTGGATTCGTCAAGCAATCACCCGTGCCATTGCCGATCAAGCACGTACAATTCGTATACCAGTGCATATGGTTGAAACAATCAATAAATTAATCCGTGTCCAACGTCAATTGTTGCAAGACTTAGGTCGTGAACCTTCACCAGAAGAAATCGGTGAAGAAATGGACTTAACAACTGAAAAAGTACGTGAAATCCTTAAAATCGCACAAGAGCCTGTCTCATTAGAAACACCGATTGGTGAAGAAGATGATTCACATCTCGGTGATTTTATCGAGGATCAAGACGCAACATCGCCGGCAGAACATGCAGCCTATGAATTGTTAAAAGAACAATTGGAAGATGTACTTGACACCTTAACTGACCGTGAAGAAAACGTTCTACGTCTTCGTTTTGGTCTAGACGATGGTCGTACACGTACGTTAGAAGAAGTAGGGAAAGTCTTTGGCGTGACCCGTGAACGTATTCGTCAAATCGAAGCGAAAGCATTACGTAAATTACGTCATCCAAGCCGTAGTAAACAATTGAAAGATTTCTTAGAATAAGCAATTTTAAAAACCGTAGGGCCAAAAGGGTTCTGCGGTTTTTTTTGTTGTAGTGAGTTCTAATTAGTTGATGCTTAGTATTAGGCTATGTTATATTTTAATAAGCAATGACCATTTACAATGTCAATAGTTTTATGTGAATGGCATCCGATTTGTTAGATAAAAGACAATAAGCAACTGATCGAAGTAACTTTCATCAATTAGGAGGGAAGAAGGGTGTACACGAGGGGGGCCACAAGGTATGACAGAGTACCTTGTTCAAGTGGTGAAGCGAATGTTGCCCATCAATTACCAACTGTCTGCTATCGTAGAAGCAACGGGACTCACAGAAGAACGGCTTAAACAAATAGCGCGATTGTAACATCCAATTTGACAATGTGCATCTAAGAACACAACCACAAGTTACACAGTTGACCAAACGACAGTGAAAAGGAGCGGTGATGAATGATGCGAATAAAACAATTGTTCCGTCGGTACAGTCTTTTGCGGGTGCTGATTAGTTTATCGTTAACATTCTATATTGTTGTGTTTGTGCCATCAATAGTAAAGGCAAGTCATTCACAGGAAGTTGATGTCACTCGTGTTGAATCGGGCCCTATTGCTGGTGGGTATTGGATTAGAGGCTATCAATGGGCATGGCCATTAGAACAGATTATTTCTGAATATAAACATTACACGAAACGATCACATGCGAGTGTTGTTAATGGGAATGGTACCTATCATAGTGGTGGCTGGACAAAGAGTAGTAATCAGTTTAGCCGAGCGAAAGCGAATTGGATACCGTGGGGTACAAATAAAGCCTACTATGATAGCAAAAAATAAATGGTGAGCGTTTTAGATGACAGTCTAGAACGCTTTTTTGAGGAGGGCTTTATGAAAAAAATCATTTTTGTCGTGTTGTGTTTACAAATGACATTATTGAGTGTGTTGTTTATCACGGTAGCAAAGCAGCAAAGTCGTCAGCAACTATTGTATGATGGTGTCACAATAATGAGTCTAAATACAACTGAAGTAGCAGGGGATGTGTCCTCTCAAATTATAGCGGCGGCTAATCAAACAAACATCACTTTAGCGGTGTATATTCATCCTGATAAACAGACGCAATACATTTTAACGAATGATGTAACACTAGCACAACGTCTATCAATTAAGATACCTGAATTTACAAATACGAATGCTTTTATTAGTTCACAACAGACCGGTGAAGCCTTACAAAAGGGGCGTTTCCGCCTGTTTGATCAATCACTGTTATTAAAGATATATCCGATTGAAGGGAATCAGAACTATCAGCCGTCTGGTTTATACTATCTGTTCACAACGGATCAGTCGCAAATTAATCAGTTTACAGCTTTATTAACACCGCTTGGTATTAGTGTGAATCCAGGCATGATTGATACACAAGCGCAGCTGTGGATGCAACAACTTTTACAGCACTGGGATTGGCTGTTACTTAACCTATTAGTGTGTTTAGCGCTCGTTGTTATCATCCTACATGATGGTTTTGTACAACAACGGACTCGCTATTTGTTGAGTTTACAAGGGCAGTCTAAGTGGCAAATTTGGTTGTATAGTATCACTCGTTTGCGATGGCCGTTTGTAAGTGCTGTCTTGTTGACAATCTGTCTCTGTCTGTTATGGCAGTGGTCACAGGTGGGCACTGCCTATAGTCTAACTGTGATTGGTCTTTGTCTGTTAGCAATTGCACTGACAGGCAGCGTTTTTATGTTTCTTCTTAGTTTAATCAGTGTACTCAATCAAGGTGTATTAGCCGATGTAAGCGGTAAACGACCGGTTAAACGTCTTTTTGCGCTTTATTTAGGATTGAAACTTTGTTTTTTAGCGTTAATGGCTGGTCTGGCACATGTTTATGTGCTCAATCAAACGGTGTTGACCACCGCTTTGGCCGAAACAGCTGATTGGGAAAAAATGCGTGGTATTTATACACCGGTCCAGAGCTATGTTGGACAAGATAAACGTAAAATCGAAGCAACTAACAGTAGCAAATTGAAGAAGTTGTATGAAGAAATGCGTCTACAAGGTGGTTTTTTAATTGTGTCACGAGATTATCTTCCGACCGACTCGCGTGACGAAAAGACCTTTCTCGCTGAGCATAATCCACGTCGAATCAATCCTGACGAACGCAAGGTTATCCTTGATTTGAACTATTTAACAAGGCACCCGGTCACAAGTCAGGCCCACTCAATTGCCGATGAGGTTATTTGGGATGAGAATGTCCGAAATGTACTCGTGCCCCAACAGTATAAGTACCGCGAAGCTGAGCTCAACCGGCTTTTTTTAGCTGATTTCACTTTTGGGCGGGTTGATTTAATGGCTTATTATGAGGAATTCAGCGGTTTGCCTATTACAGCGCACAACACCGCCGATTTAGCTGTCAATCTGATTTACGTTGACGATAAGCAGCCTTATTTTTCGTATGGCAACGACCTCCCTTTATGGTTACCGAATGCATTCGCCATTGTTGAAACGGGTAATACAAGCCCGCTCGACTACAGTTGGTATTTTTCAGGTAACGTCTATTTTGAAGCCCATGGTGATCCATATGCCACGCTTTTTCCAGCGATTCAACGAACGAACACGGAGGAGTTAATTCGCAGTGTTAGCTCGGTCTATCATCGCAAGGGGTTTATTATTCAACTGCTTAATGAAAATCAAGTGAAAATTGGCTTGTTTGTCGCACTGCTAATTGGGAGCTCTTTCTTACTAACGTATACCTTAACAGCCCTTTATTTTAAACGGAATCAACGACGGATTATGATTGCCCACTGCCATGGTGATTCATACGGACAAATACATCGCCGCTTTTTCACGTTACTCCTTAGTTTAAATGGGGTGTTATTAGTGGTGATAGCGCTGCAAGCAGACGTGAACGTACTGGTGAGTTTTTGCTGTTACGTGTTGTTAGAAGCCTTGTTGATATATGGTCTGCACCGCTACTATGAAAAGCGTCAATTGGCGGAGAACTTTAAGAGGGGGAGTTAAAATGATTGAAGCGCAAAAACTGACGAAAAAATTTGGTGATCACGTGGTCATCCAGCCGCGTTCATTCACAATTGCCGCGGGAGCGTTTGTTGTTATTACGGGACCGAGTGGCTCGGGTAAAACAACCTTGTTAAACATATTATCTCTGTTAGAGCAACCGAGTGGCGGTGTGCTGAGACATCAAGGGCGAAGTCATTTGTCGCGCCGGGAGATACGACAATTAAAACGGGATGACTACGCCTATTTGTTTCAAAACTATGGTCTGATTGAAGAAGAATCGGTCTCGTTAAATTTGCGGATGGCAATGAGGGGCGTCGGCAAATACGAGCAGACAAAGCGGATGGACCAAGCCTTGCAAACGGTCGGTTTACAAGGTTACGAACAGCGCCCTGTTTTTCAATTAAGTGGTGGGCAACAACAACGCGTTGCACTAGCTCGTGTGCTTGTTAAACAAGCGCGGTGTATTTTTGCGGATGAGCCCACTGGCAATTTGGATGAGTCGAACCGCGAACGGGTGTTTCGTCTGCTTAAAGGTTTGCATGCGAACGGGACAACCATTATTTTAGTGACGCATGATCCCTATATGGCAAAACTGGCGACGAAAACTATCAACCTATCGAGAAACTAGAGGTGATCATATATAGCAATACGATGTTTAGCGGTATACGCAATTATCATTGCACTTAATTAATAGCCTGAGCTGAAATTAATCGCACTCGTTGGTTCAGCTAAAATGAGCAACCGTGGCATATTTGCTAAAATGAATTTGCCTCATAAGGTCAGGTTCAATTTGAAGATAGCATCCCAATCAGAGTGGTGGAAGGATAAATGATTACAGTGAAAAAGGCTCCTCAATCGAACAGAGGAGCCAAATAGTAGCGCAACAGTTAAAGTTTGTTATAATAAACAGTGGCAGAAATCAATGGTGTTTGTGATTACACGAATCAGGCGATTTTGTCTTTTTCGTGCGTAAGGAAAAGGTTTCAGGTACCATATCGATGCCACCAGGGTGAAGCGGTTGGCATTTAATAATACGTTTCAAGGCTAAGTAGCCCCCTTTAATGGCACCGAATTTTTGTACCGCCTCAAGTCCATAAGTCGAACAGGTCGGGTAAAAACGGCAACTAGGTGGAAACAATGGTGAAATTAATTTACGGTAACCTTTAATTAAAAATAAGAAGATGTGTTTCAAGCGAATCAACCTTTCAAACGTTTCATATGCGTTTATTGTACCTTAAAATAAACAATCTGACGTCTGTTTTGATTGGTGATTATGCAAAAAAGGGGAATGACAATGATAGAATATACCGATTTAACAGGTGAACAAGTAAAAATGACTTTTCAAAAAGATGGACTGGGCACGGATATAAAAGATATTTTAGTTATACCATACTTAGGCGACAACAATTGGCTTTTAACCGAGAATATCGTGCGCGGTCTGGAATTTCCTGGTGGTAAAATCGATCCAGGTGAATCGATTGTGACGGCAGTTAAACGTGAGTTATGGGAAGAAACAGGAGTCCATCTAACCCCGGCCGATCAGTGGCATTTCATTGCCGATTATCAATTTAAGGATAAGAAGCGGGGACACGTGATTAAACGAGCATACGTTATTGAGCTTGCGACTTATATCGAAGCACCGATTCCAGCTGAGTTCGAAACGATAGCGGTGCATCAGTTAACGACAGTCGATTACGAACAATTTGATGCGGCACGCCTAAGCTTTTACATGAAAGATGCGGGGATGGCGACACTGTGGCAAAAAGCAAAGCAAATTGTCGGCTGTTAATTTAAGGCATTGACAAGGTAAAGGTAGTTTGAGATAATAAGCACATATCATGATGAAACAATTATGAATCTTATCAAGAGTGGTTGAGGGACTGGCCCTGTGAAACCCAGCAGCCTACACAAAAGTGTAAGGTGCTAACCTGTGGCAAGATAGTGTACTATCTTGGACGATAAGAGCAAAGGTATAGCTATAAGTCTGCTATGTTACCTTTTCTCTTTGCGGAGAAAAGGTTTTTTTTATGCGTATTTATCACGGGATACAGAGGATGATATAAGCGTTTCACGAGTGATAATTAAAAATAATGGAGGAATAACAATGACAAAAAACCGTCATCTTTTTACATCAGAATCAGTAAGTGAAGGACACCCAGACAAAATGGCCGATCAAATTTCGGATGCGATTTTGGATGCCATCTTGGCAAAAGACCCAATGGCTCGCGTAGCCTGTGAAACAACAGTTACAACAGGAATTGTGCTCGTTGCAGGGGAAATTTCAACGACAACCTACGTTGACATTCCTGCCGTTGTACGTCAAACGATTAAAGAAATCGGCTATACCCGTGCAAAATACGGCTTCGATGCCTCAACTTGTTCGGTCTTAACAGCAATCGATGAACAATCACGAGACATTGCTCAAGGCGTTGACGAAGCTAAAGAAAGTCGCGATGGTGAAATGAACGATGACGAAATTGACGCTATCGGAGCAGGAGATCAAGGCTTGATGTTCGGTTTCGCAACAAATGAAACAGAAGAATTAATGCCACTTCCTATTTCGTTAGCACACCGTTTAGCTCGTCGTGTAGCGCAACTACGGAAAGAAAACATCGTTGATTATTTACGTCCGGATTCAAAAACACAGGTAACTGTTGAGTACAATGAAGATAATACACCGCAACGTGTCGATACAATTGTTATTTCAACACAGCATCATCCAGACGTGTCGCAAGAACAAATTCATGCGGATATGCGTGAACTTGTGATTAACGAAGTCATTCCGGCTGAATTAATTGATGAGGATACGAAATACTTTATTAACCCAACTGGTCGTTTCGTTATCGGTGGGCCACAAGGGGACTGTGGTTTAACGGGTCGTAAAATCATTGTCGATACTTACGGTGGTTATGCCCGTCATGGTGGTGGTGCTTTCTCAGGTAAGGATGCTACTAAAGTCGATCGTTCAGGTGCTTATGCTGCGCGTTATGTTGCTAAAAACATCGTAGCAGCTGGACTGGCAGACAAGGTTGAAGTGCAGGTTGCTTATGCAATTGGTGTCGCTAAACCGGTATCAATTTCAATCAATACATACGGTACAAGCAACTACTCTGAAGATCAGTTGATTGAAGCGGTTAATGCAACGTTTGACCTGCGACCAGCTGGTATTATTAAGATGCTTGACTTACGCCGCCCAATCTATCGTCAAACAGCTGCATACGGTCACTTCGGTCGTCTTGACTTAGACTTGCCGTGGGAAAAAACAAATCGTATGAACGCGCTTAAAACAGCACTCACAGCAAATAGCTAACCAATCTTTTATTCGATAATTAATCTCTTTTCACAACCGTTCATTATGAATGATACTGTGTGAAGAGATTTTTATCTTTCAGGAGGCTTGCAGATGAAGAGGGACTTAAAAGGTAAATGGTTCGAATTATTACAAATGGCTGAACAAGAACCTTATTTTCAGCAACTGCAACAATTTTTAGCGACACAATACACCGATGAGGTGGTTTATCCGCCTCGGGAGTTGGTTTTTAAAGCGTTGGAACTGACACCGTTTGAAACGGTTAAGGTTGTAATTTTAGGGCAAGATCCTTACCATGGTGCCAATCAGGCAGAAGGTTTGAGCTTTTCAGTTAAAAGCGGTTTGCCTGTGCCTCCGTCATTACGGAATATTTATAAAGAATTAGCTGATGATCTTGCAATACCGGTGCCAACCGATGGCAGTTTAAGTAATTGGGCGACACAGGGTGTCTTGTTACTTAATACGGTTTTGACAGTCAGGGCGCATCAACCTAATTCACATAAACAACAAGGGTGGGAACAATTCACAGACAGTTTAATTGCTGCCTTAAATGAACGAGAACAACCCGTTGTCTTTATTTTATGGGGCAAGCCGGCCCAACAAAAGCGCCAACAAATTGACACTGAGCGTCATTTTATTATTGAAGGGCCTCATCCAAGCCCATTGTCGTCGTATCGTGGCTTTTTTGGAAGCAAGCCATTCTCGCAAACGAATGCGATTTTGGAGAATATCGGAGTGGAACCGATTGATTGGTCATGTCTTAAACAAGAACCGATTAATCAACAGGGAACACTGCTATAAAGTTGTGATAAATCGCGTAATTGCTCGATTATCTGCGTCGTGATGCTAGTGTTTAGGGGCTTAAATGTGCTATTATTAGGATAGTTATTGACAAAAAGATTAAATTACAAGGTAGTTTACGTATAGGAGAGAAAAATATGTGTGGATTTATAGGATGTATTGATAATAAACCAGTGGCAATCTCAGCTGATGATAAAGCAATCTTTGAAAAAATGAATCAATTTATTGAACACCGCGGCCCAGATGATGAAGGGTATTTTTATGAAAATCATGTGGCGATGGGTTTTCGTCGTCTAAGTATTGTCGATGTTGAAAATGGTCACCAACCATTAGCTTATGATGATGGTCGCTATTGGATATTATTCAATGGTGAGGTGTATAACCATGTCGAATTACGGGCACAATTAATCGCTAAAGGTCATACCTTTAAAACAGAAAGTGACACAGAAGTCATTATTGCGATGTACGCCGAGTATAAAGAAGAAGCCGTGAAACAATTACGTGGTATGTTTGGTTTTATGATTTGGGACCGAGAAGAAAAAACAGCCTTTATTGCTCGTGACCATATTGGAATTAAGCCAGTTAACTACGTTGAAGTAGGCGATAAATTATACGTGGGTTCCGAGAAAAAAAAGTCTGTTGTTAGCGATGGATAAACAAGCGATTGATGATGTCAGTCTGCAACATTACATGACCTATCAATTTGTACCAGAGCCGGCTTCAATGATTAAAGAGGTACATGCCTTAGAGCCTGGTCATTATATGATTAAAAGAATGAACGAACCACTCGAAATTAAAGCATATTGGAAACCAACCTTTGCACCGGTTGATAAACCAGAAACAGAGTATGTCAAAGAATTACGTGAAGCATTATTGGATTCTGTCAAAATTCACATGCGTAGTGATGTTCCTGTCGGCTCATTTTTATCAGGTGGGATTGATTCGACGATTGTTGTCGCTTTAGCAAAAGAATTCAACAAAAACATCGAGACTTTCTCAGTTGGCTTTGCCCGTGAAGGCTACAGTGAAATTGATGTGGCACAAGAAACGGCTGAAAAATTAGGTGTGCCTAACACAAGTTATGTCATTACACCGGAAGAGTTTATGGAAGAATTACCGAAAATTGTTTGGTACTTTGACGAACCGTTAGCGGATCCAGCAGCAATTCCACTTTACTTTGTTTCTCGTGAAGCACGTCGTAAAGTGAAGGTCGCGCTTTCTGGTGAAGGTGCCGATGAATTGTTTGCCGGTTACACGATTTATAACGAACCTAATTCGCTCGCGATGTTCGATAAGATTCCTAAAGTCGGTCATAAATTATTACGTGCGGTTTCAAAAGTTATGCCTGAAGGGATGAAGGGTAAAAGTTTCTTAGTGCGTGGAACAACGCCACTAGAGGAACGTTTTGTCGGCAATGCTTTTATCTTTAACGAGAATGAAAAGAAAATTTTATTGCCAAATTACTTAGAAGATGCGCGTTATACAAATGTAACAGCGCCGTTGTATGAAGCATCGAAACACTTGGATCCAATTCAACGGATGCAATATGTCGATATGCATACATGGTTACGTGGGGACCTCTTATTGAATAATGACCGCATGTCTATGGCGAATTCACTTGAAGTGCGTGTGCCATTCTTAGATACAAAGGTGTATGATGTGGCTAAACGGATTCCGTCATCTATGACAATCGCCAACGGCACAACTAAATCGATTTTACGGAAGGCATCAGAATCATTCATTCCTGAGCATGTCTTAAATCGTAAAAAATTAGGTTTCCCGGTGCCAATCCGTCTCTGGCTAAAAGATGAGATGAAAGACTGGGCGACAGCGATTATTAAAGAAAGTCCAACTGAACATTTAATTAACAAGGATTATGTCATCAAATTGATGGAGGATCACTGTGCTGATAAACGCGATAACAGTCGTAAGATTTGGACAGTGTTAATTTTCATGATTTGGCATCAAATCTACGTTGAGAAAAAGTATGATTTCCAAACAAATGGTGCAGAGATTAACTTCAAACCATAATTTGCCTGAGTGAGTATGTCAGTATATAAAATTAGTAGTCGCAGTGAACCTAACACAGAGTGCTAGGTTCACTTGCATGAGGAGGAACAAATGAATAAACGAATATTATGGGTCGATGATGTCGCGGAGATGGCTTACATTTATTTGCTATCGAGTCGTGTTGAAATTCCTGTGACAGACACAAAAGAATCAGCTGTAACACCGGCAATTGTGTTTGATTATGCTGAAAATGGTCGTGTTGTGGGGATTGAATTGTATGAACTCTACTACCGTAAATTACGTCAAATGCCAGATGGACAGCTCTATACGCTCACAGAGACGGGCTATTATTGGGGCTTTGCTAAACCGGAAACAACCTTTGATTTTGAAGAAAAAGGCCTAACCTTTCATTTTGCGGATCCGCTGTTCGAAGATTTCATCGGATATACGGTCAATGATACGAAACTGTATTCGCTGAAAGTGTTAAAACAATTAATTAAGTAATAAAAAAGAGCCGCTAACGGAGGAACTGCCACTATAATTAGATACAACTAAAAAAGAGCACCTCAAATTTGGTAAAATAAATTTGGAGGTGTTTTCTGATGTCAAAACATAATTTTTATCCTGTTGAATTAAAGATTCAAATTATTAAACGGTTTCTGAATGGTGAAAGCGCAGCTTCACTTCGTGAAGAATTTAAAATCCCTAGTAGTGGAACTCTTTACAGATGGAAAGATTGGTACCTAAATGGTGAAATAAGAAGTCTAGAAAGTTCTTCTGGACGACGATTAGAAAAGGATATTTCTATATCTGAACAATTGGATAAAGTAACGAAAGAGCTAAACTTATTAAAAAAATATTTTTCTCAAGAAAGATGGTGATAGCTGAAAATATAGTGCAGTTTATTAAACAAAATACAGATACCTTTTCCATTACTAAATTAACGGAATTATTTGGAATATCTAGAAGTTTTTATTATCGTCACCAAAATAAAGAGACATTTAAATTTTCCTATCTAGAGCAAAGGATTAC
>NZ_AODH01000004.1 GCF_000525915.1 Brochothrix campestris FSL F6-1037
TCTAAAAGGCAGCGACGGGAAATAGTCGCAGACCTTTTATCTTCCAATATCTTCGAAGTTGAACGAGCTGCTGTCACTTTTGTTCTTCCAGTTCCATCAGCTAACTTCTGGGATATTTCAGCTAAAACGCAGCGACGGGAAATAGTCGCAGACCTTTTATCTTCCAATATCTTCGAAGTTGAACGAGCTGCTGTCACTTTTGTTTCTTCCAGTTCCATCAGCTAACTTCTGGGATATTTCAGCTAAAAGGCAGCGACGGGAAATAGTCGCAGACCTTTTATCTTCCAATATCTTCGAAGTTGAACGAGCTACTGTCACTTTCAGTTCAACCGGCCATCATCATTCCACTGGCCATACATTTTATTTAAACGGGTATTCTCGATTAGTTTATCCAAGCGCTTACTAAAGAGTGCTTGATCATGTTGATAACTTTGTATGGTATCGACACGAATACATTGATAAAGTGAGGGGAATTGACAAAAGTTAGCGTAGACGAGTGGGTCAGCTTGTAGGGCAGCTGAAATAGTAGGGTGGATGACAAAGTCATTCATTGCAGGAAGAACGCGGCGTCCAGCATCAGTCATTAAACCTTCACGTTCAAGCCGACGCACACGGGCTTTATTAAGTTCGGTCCAGTTGCTGCGTTTAGCACGTGGTGAAAGTCGTTGCATAAGCTGTCCTTCGGCGTTTTTCTTTTTTACGCCGTCAATCCACCCAAAACAGAGGGCTTCTTCGACAACATCGAGGTAAAAAAGAATATTAGGCTGAGGTTTGATAGTAATTGTGAGCCAACAAGCGCTCTCAGTTTGATAATTACATTCGAACCAAGTGCGTAACTCCTTGCGATTTGTTAGTGATAAGGTGTTTATCATTTAGATGCTCCTTTAGTAGTTTGTTAGTTAGTTCGTTAGTTATAGAATAACAGAGACGGTCTCGCCGTTCAATTGAGCCATATACTGAACAGAAAACGTTATTTTGTTCATCATCGTCTGATTCGCTCCGTATGAGGTGCAATCGACAAGTTGGAATGCTATATTAAAGGTGAAGCGACGTTTTTTCGCGTGGAAGAATACATATAAAAGGGAGAAAATCATGAAAAGTATTGTAAACTTTGTGTTACGTAACAAACTAGCGATTTGGATAATGACAATTATTATCGCGAGTGCGGGAATTTATTCCGGCGTTAAAATGAAAATGGAGACACTACCTGATATTTCTGTGCCAATTATTTCAGTGGCGACAACGTATCCAGGGGCAACGCCAGAACAGGTGGCCAATGATGTATCGATTCCGATTGAGAATGCGGTGGAGTCACTCAAGAGTGTCAAAACGGTCACTTCAACTTCATATCAAAACATGTCATCATTACAGATTGAGTATAAGTATGGCATCGATATGAAAGTGGCGCAAGATAACGTCAAAGAAGTGATTGAAAAAATCACCTTCCCTGATACGGTCGACAAGCCGATCATCGATCGTGTCTCAATCAACGCTTTCCCGGTAATTGCCTTAAGTGTCTCGAACGACAAACAATCAATTGCAGAATTAACCGACACAGTCGAAAATAACATCGTGACGGATATTCAAGGGATTGATGGTGTTGGTTCAGCCGCAGCGAGTGGTCAACAAATTGATAAGGTGAAACTTACGTATGATGAAGCAAAACTGAAGTCATATGGTTTAACGGAAGAGGCGATTGCCCAAATCATTCAAGCAACCGATTTGAAAATGCCGCTTGGACTGTTCAACTTTGAAAAGTCACAAGAATCAGTCGCTGTTGATGGTAAAGCAACAACGGTTAAGGAACTAGAAAATCTGCTTATTCCACTTACGATTACGGATCCAGCACAAGCCGCAGCAGCTGCAGCGGCCGGTGTTCCAGCGAGCATTAAATTAAAAGACGTTGCAACGATTGAAAAAGTCGGTGTTGTCGAATCTGTCTCACGCACAAATGGTAAAGAAGCGATAGCCATTCAAGTTGTTAAAGGCCAAGATGCCAATACGGTGGATGTTGTTAACGCTGTTAAAGACAAGTTAAAAACATACGAAGACCGTTACGATGTCACAATCGATACAACCCTAGATCAAGGGCAACCGATTGAAGCATCAGTGAAAACAATGTTCGATAAAGCATTGTTCGGTGCACTATTCGCCGTCTTAATCATCTTACTATTCTTACGTAACTTCCGTTCAACGATTATTTCAATTGTATCCATTCCGATGTCGTTATTAATGGGTATTATTGTCTTGAAACAAATGGATATTACCTTAAACATGATGACCTTAGGTGCCATGACCGTTGCGATTGGTCGCGTAATTGATGACTCGATTGTCGTGGTCGAAAACATCTATCGTCGGATGCATTTACCGGATGAGAAATTAAAAGGCAAGGCACTCATTCGCGAAGCAACACTTGAGATGTTCCGGCCAATTGTGTCTTCAACCTTAGTAACCGTAGCTGTCTTTGTACCGCTTGGTTTAGTCGGTGGCATGGTCGGAGAAATCTTCCTGCCATTTGCTTTAACGGTGGCATTTGCGTTAATTGGCTCGTTAATTATTGCGGTTACAATTGTACCGGTGTTATCACATTCACTATTTAAAAAACAAATTAATAACCCGACGAAGGTTATTAAGAAACAAACTGAAGAGCATGGTAAGATGGCAGTCGGTTATACCCGTATTTTAAAGTGGGTGCTTAATCATAAATGGATTACATCGATGGCAACGCTCATCGTTTTAATTGGTAGCCTCTGTTTAACACCACTCGTTGGTTTTAGTTTCATGCCTGACGATGAACAAAAATTAATGTATGTGACATACACTCCAAAAGCGGGTCAAACCGAAAAAGACATCGCTAAAGATGTTGAAAAAGTTGAACAGTTATTTATGGAACGGAAAGATGTTAAGATGACACAATTATCAACTGGTGGTGCTAACCCGATGATGGGTGGTTCGGGTAACGGTTCGTTAATGTATGTCACCTTTGACAGTGACACGAAAAACTTTGAAGCAGTGAAAGAAAAAGTTATGAACAAAATTATGGGCTTGAAACAAGCTGGCGAATGGAAATCTCAAGATTTCAGTATGACGTCGAACAGTGAATTAAGCTATTCTGTTTATGGAAACAGCGAAAAAGATTTGAAAGCAACTGTTAAAAAAAATAGAAGCGATCATGTCTAAACGTGATGATATGAACAATGTGTCATCGAGTTTAACTGAAACGTACGAAGAGCATACGTTGAAAATTGATGGCGAGAAAGTGGCAGCAGCCGGTTTATCAACCGCTCAAATTAGCCAAGCCATCAACCCGAATAAAAAAGCAACCGTCTTAACAACGATTAAAAAAGACGATAAAGATATCGATGTTGAGGTTCAAAGCAGCGTCAAAGCACCAAAAGAGTTTGACGATGTCTTGAAACAAACGATTAAGACACCGACTGGTGAAGCGATTGCTTTGTCGAAACTTGTGAAAGTCGAGAATGGCACAACAGCGAACTCAGTGAGCCGTAGTCAAGGTAAGGTGTATGCAACCGTGTCGGGTAAAGTGACCGATAAAGATATTTCGAAAGCATCATCAGCAGTACAAGCAAAAGTTGATAAAATTGACACACCTAAATCAGTTACAATTGATACTGGTGGTGTGACTGAGGATATGAATAGTGCCTTTAGTCAACTGGGCTTAGCGATGGTTGCGGCAATTGCGTTAGTCTATCTTATCCTTGTTATTACCTTCGGTGAGGGACTTGCGCCACTTGCAATCTTATTCTCGTTACCAGTGACAGTAATTGGTTCGATTATTGCCTTATTGATTGCGAATGAGCCGATTGATGTCTCAACAATGATTGGTTTACTGATGTTGATCGGAATCGTTGTAACAAATGCAATTGTACTTGTCGACCGGATTATTCATAAAGAGCATGAAGGATTAGAGATGCGCGAAGCCATCATTGAAGCGGGGGCAACACGTTTACGTCCAATCCTAATGACAGCTCTTGCAACCATTGGTGCGTTGATCCCGTTAGCGATTGGTGCTGAAGGTAGTGGCTTGATCTCGAAAGGCTTAGGGATTACGGTTATTGGTGGATTGATTAGTTCAACTGCCTTAACATTAGTGATTGTTCCTCTGATGTATGAATTACTTTCCAAATTATTGAAGAAAAAACGTAATGTAATTGTTGATGATTAAAAACGACAGTTGACATTAAAAAGGCAGTCCTCAATAGAGGACTGTTTTTTTATATAAAAAACAAAAATAAGTATTTTTTATTAATGAAAAGGGTATTGACTAAAGACATGCAATAAGAGGAAGCAAAAGACTGTCATTATGCACTTCAGGTAAAAAAGGGGAGATGAGATGCCAACACGTGCAGATTATCATGAACAAAAGAAACAGCAGGCAAAAAAGCGAACGGTTAAAAAAAGTGTGATTGCAATTGGGATATTTGTAATAGCTCTGGGCATATATGTTGGTAGTTTACAGTATCAAGCACAGGTGGCAGCAAAGGAAGAACGGGCTGCTAAATTAGCTGAGGCAAACAGCACAACAGGTCGTGCACGTATTGCCCAAACGGCGGTTAAATCACTATATGTTGCTGAAAATAGTTCGTTTTTAAACGAAGATATTTCGTTAGAAAAAATTAAAAGTGTTCAAAAAAAAGTGGCACGCGTACACCAAAAAGATTTACGTACGCAATTGAATGAAATTGTAACGGCCGTAACAAAAATGTACGCCCTACAAAGCGAGCTGAATGTTCAGTTTACGAATCCAGCTATAAGCGGTGATGAAGTGATTCCATCTGATGAAATCGTTATTGCCCAATCTACAAAAATGAAGACACTAGTGAAATTGAATGAAACACTTGCTGACTTTACCAATACACAGTGGCATACAGAGATGATGACGGTTGTCGGAGTCGGAATGAAACAAGCCCGTGCAACAGAACAACTAGAGGAAACACTTGAAAATGAAACGGAGTTAGTAAGTTTATCTGAGCGACGAAAAAACTATGAAGAGGCGTTAAATTTGTTAGAACAAATCAAAAATAAAGCCATCCGCCAAACCTATCATATAGAATTAGTTAAACTTAATAAACGACTAGTGATGGATGAAGAACAGGAACGTTTAAGAATTGCCGAGGAAGAACGTTTGGCAGCGGAAGAATCTGCTCGACAGGTAGCAATGGACAAGGCTGCGAGTGAGGCAGCCAAACAAGCAGCAGCAGAAAAAGCATCGAGTGAGGCAGCCAAACAAGCAGCAGCAGAAAAAGCGTCGAGTGAGGCAGCCAAACAAGCAGCAGAAAAAGCATCGAGTGAGGCCACCAAAAACGAGACGAAGGAAGCGTCCAAACCTAAACAATAATTCGGATTAACTATATGTAAAGGATAGTGTATGATGAAAGTAAAGAAAAGAGGTGTGAAGCGGTGTTGAAAAACGGTGATACTATCGGTCTAATTGCTTGTTCAAATGGTCGTCCGCGTGCATCTGAAATAAAGCTAAAGCAAATCGAGCAGTTTCTGGCTGATTTGGGTATTCAAACAGTTAGAGCGGCAACACTTTTCGCTTGTGAAGGCCAGGCCAGCGGCACAGCGCATCAACGTGCGGTTGAACTTGCTAAATTATATCAGGATGACAAAATTAAACTGATTTTTGATATCTCAGGTGGCGATTTAGCGAATCAAGTGCTGCCCTTTATTGATTTTGACATTATAAAACAAACAAAAAAACCACTCGTTGGATTGAGTGATTTAACGACCTTGTTAAATGCGATTTGGCAAAAAACAGCTGTGGCAGGTTACTATTTCCAATTGATGACCTTAGCGGGTTCGTCCGCTGCCACTCAACAACAGCAGTTTATTAAACAGTTTATGTCTAATGGATCGTTGCCTAGCTATCATTTTGTTCGTAATGAACAAACTTTTTCGGGCATTGTTTATGGTGGCAACATCCGGTGTTTGCTGAAATTAGCAGGGACATCGTATTGGCCAAAGGTAAACAAAGGGGTGTTATTGTTAGAAGGGTTATCGGGTAATTATGAACGCAACGCGACCTATGTGGCTCAGTTGGCCCAGTTAAATGTGTTTAATAACTGTGTCGGTGTGGTATTAGGTACCTTTAGTGAGTTAGATAAGACTGGGAGTCAACAAATCGAGCAACTGCTAGCGGATGTATTACCACCGGGTATTCCACTAGTGCGTACGGCGGCAATCGGACATGGCGATGAGGCAGGCGTTTTGCCAATTGGTCATGAGGTCACCTTTAAAAGCTAGCGGAAATATGATGCGCTTCATCAGTAAATAGTTCGAGTTTAATGTAGGGATTCAAGTCGTATTCGACCATTAACCAAGAACGAATCGCCTGAATAATCATGACGTTATCTAGAAAACAAAGCAGTTTGTTTTGGAGGTATACACGAGCTTCAAATGACTGTGACTGTTTAGAGTGTTGCAGTTGTGTGGTTAATAATTGACTATTGAGTTGGCAATCGTATGAGATTGAAGCGTTAATCGCTTCAATGATCATCGCGGTTGTCATTTTTTGTTTATGTGGCATTATAAGGCACTTCCTTTATGTTAACTATAAAGTAATTATAGTTAAGGAAGATGTGAAACAACTGAAAATAACGAGAAGATTACTTAAGAATTTTCATCTTTTTTAATAATCTCCCAAATGTCTTTTAATTTTTGCAAATCCTCTGGTGCTGCTTCGGGCAGTTTTTTATACCAGTCGAGTAGACCTATTTCATTTAGCTGACTCATCTGTGGTGGAATACTGACATAACCAATTAAATAATCGACCGAAACAGCAAAAAAGTCCGCTAATTTAATGAGCATTTCCTTATCAGGTGTTCTTTGACCTGATTCATACATTGCATAAGTTGTTCGTGCGATGCCAAGAGCAGTCGCAACATCGATTTGGCGGATGTTTTTTTGATGACGTAATTTCTTCAAAGTATCCATGTTTCACTCCTTCAATTGACGTCACTAAATGTGTCGTTCTTCCTTTATTATAACGTCTTATAATAAGTTGGTAAAATAATCATCGTTATTTTCGTTATAGTTGACAGAGCTGTGTAAAAAAGGCTATAGTTTCAGTACACGTAACGTGACTTTTTGGAGGTGCGACATGAGAAAATGGTTAGTCGTTATTCGTAAGGGAAAGAAATTGACACAAGAGAATGTTGCTCGCGAAACAGGGATTTCAAGGACGGCCTATGCAATGTATGAATACGGTCAGCGGAACCCGACTGTCAAGACCGCAAAAAAAGTAGCTACAATTTTAGGCTTTGATTGGACACGATTTTTTGATGATTGATGTTACGTAATGTGTCTTTTGTGATTCAGAGTGAGCGTGTTGAAACAAGGTGAAAAGAAAACGCTTAGCACATGTCATTAACTAGCATAGGTAGTCATTTCATGTTATACTAAAGGCACATATATTGTTTTGGAGGATTATTATGCATACTTTATTAATAGTGTTGTTAATTATTACCTGTGTATTATTAGTTACTGCTGTTGTTTTGCAACCAAGTAAAGATGCCGGTTTATCAGGTGCACTTACGGGTGGCGCAGAGCAATTATTCGGTAAAAAGAAAGTGCGTGGTGTTGAACTTGTGTTACATCGTGCAACAGTAATCCTTTCTATCGTTTTCTTTGTATTAGTTATTTTACTAAGTTTTTTTGTGAAATAAGTAACAAATTAAGGCTGTATGACAACTTCTTGTTTACAACAAGCGGGATGTATCATCTGGATAATTAGCAAAAAAAGATCATTCCAACGGTACGAGTGCGGCTGTTTAGAAACAGAAACGAAGCGATAATCGCTTAAGCATCTGCATAAGGCAGATGCTTTTTGTTTATCAACTTTTAAACTCACCACAGATAAGGACGTGAACACCAAATGAAACTTCGTCAAGCAGAACCGTTTTATTTTAAAAAAAGGCCCGAAAGCCTGTTTGCTTTTACATGGTTTTACCGGTAATACAACCGATGTGCGGATGCTCGGTCGTTTTCTTGAAAATGAGAATATAACGAGCTATGCCCCGTTGTACAAAGGTCATGGACTGGAGCCGGAAATGTTACTTGAAACAACACCCGCTGATTGGTGGCAATCGGCCGTCGATGGCTATGATTTTTTAAAAAAAGAAGGATTTGACGAGATTGTTGTGATGGGCTTATCGCTCGGTGGGGCTTTTTCGTTGAAACTAGGCTATAGCAAGCCTGTTAAAGGGATAGTGACCATGGCTGCACCAGCCAAAGTTGATGGTGATTCGCCAATTATTGCCGGTTTTAGTCGCTTTGCGGCTAACTATAAAAAGTATGAAGGCAAGGATGAGGCACAAATTGCCCGCGAAATGGCACGGTTTGACTCGGCGTCATTTGAAACAATTACAAAGTTAGCTGCTGAGATACAAACAATTCGTCAAAACATTGACATGATTTATGCGCCCATCTTAGTTACACAAGGGGAGCAAGATAAGATGGTTGCAGCTGAAAATGCCAAGTATATATATAACCACGTTGAATCGGTTCAAAAAGAACTCAAATGGTACCCACAGTCGGGCCATATTTTGACGCTGGATAAAGAAAGAAATCAATTACATCAAGACATTCTTACTTTTATAGAAAGTTTGGACTGGAGTAATTAACAACAATGATAAGGAGGTGTTGTGCATGTTATCACAATCACAATACAAAGATGAGGTAATCGCTTTTCTACAAGAACAAGAGGAAACAACAGTGACGTTAGAAGAGATTGAAAAAGGGCTACAATTAACAGAGGCAGATGAGTTTAAAGTACTTGTTAAAGCACTCGTACAACTCGAAGAAAAAGGCAAGGTTATTCGTAACAAACGCAATCGTTACGGCTTACCAGAAAAAATGAATCATATGACAGGTCGCTTCCAGGCGCATGAAAAAGGCTTTGGTTTCGTTATTCCTGAAGATAAAAGTTTAGATGATGTCTTTATTCCACCGCGGATGACAAACAATGCGATGAATGGTGACACCGTTATGGCTGAAATCATTCAATCAAAACGCAATGATTCACGTCAAGAAGGTATGGTTATTAAAATCATCGAACGTGGCACGGCGACGTTGGTCGGAACGTACAGTGAAAAAATGAATGGTGATGCGTTTGTGACACCAGATGATAAAAAATTGAACTTTCAAGTGGAAATTATTACTGAAGGCAGTGTACAAGCAGTGGAAGGCCATAAAGTTGTTGTGACGATTAAAGACTACCCACAGGCGAACCAACCAGCCAAAGGTTACATAACGAGCGTAATCGGTCATAAAAATGATCCGGGGGTTGATATTTTATCAATCGTGCATGGCTTAGAAATTGATATCGAATTCCCAGAGGATGTGTTGGCAGAAGCTAACGACGTACCTGATGAAATCGAAGAATCGACAATTGGTACGCGTCGTGATTTGCGTGCTGAAATGTTAATTACAATTGATGGCGAGTCAGCGAAGGATTTAGATGATGCGGTTAGCGTGAAACAATTACCGAATGGTAACTTTGAGTTAGGCGTGCATATTGCCGATGTTAGTCATTATGTGACTGAAGGTTCAGCGCTCGATCGCGAAGCCGCTGATCGAGGCACAAGCGTCTACTTGGTCGATCGTGTTATTCCAATGATTCCACACCGCTTATCAAATGGTATTTGTTCATTGAATCCGCGTCAAGATCGCTTTACGCTATCATGTACGATGGAGCTTGATGCCAATGGTGCGGTGGTTAGCCATGATATTTTTGAAAGTGTGATTAATACAACCGAACGAATGACCTACACGGGTGTTAACCAAATTTTAACCGATCATGATGTGGCTGTGCGCGAACAATTTGCGACCGTTGTGCCAATGGTTGAAATGATGGGAAAAGTGGCGCAATTATTACGTCACCGTCGTGATGTGCGTGGTGCCGTTGATTTTGATATTAGCGAAGCTGGTGTCTTGGTTGATGAGGCGGGGCATCCAACCGATGTGGTACTACGAACACGTGGTGTTGGTGAAAAAATGATTGAAGAATTTATGTTGGCGGCCAACGAAACAGTGGCGGAACATTTCAATAACATGCACGTGCCATTTATTTATCGTGTGCATGAGGAACCGAAAGAAGACCGTTTACAAACATTCTTCGAATTTATTACCAACTTTGGTTTGACTGTAAAAAGCACGAAGGATGGTTTGAAACCGAGCATGTTGCAAGAAATACTTGCAAAAGTGAAGGGGAAACCAGAAGAATTGGTTGTTTCAACTGTGATGTTACGTTCAATGCAACAAGCACGTTACGATACACATAGCCTCGGCCACTTTGGTTTATCGACTGACTTTTACACACATTTCACCTCGCCAATTCGTCGTTACCCCGATTTAATTGTGCATCGTTTAATTCGTTCGTATTTAATCAATCACAAAACAGATGAGGCAGCGCTAACGCACTGGAACACTGAATTACCTGAGATTGCGGATCATACATCGAAACGTGAACGTCGTGCGATTCAAGCAGAACGTGCAACGGATGAATTGAAGAAAACCGAGTTTATGCTTGATAAAGTGGGCGAAACATTTAAAGGCGTTATCAGTTCAGCGACTAACTTTGGGTTGTTTGTTTCACTTGAAAACACAATTGAAGGCTTAGTTCATATCAGTGCCCTTAAAGGCGATTACTATAACTTTAATCCGCAACAATTCTCATTAATCGGTGAACGTACAGGTAAAACATACCGCATCGGTGATGAAATTATGGTTAAAGTTGAAAAAGTCGATGTCGATGCACGTAAAATCGACTTTTCAGTAGCGCAACCGGGTCCAGCAGTCGTGGTTGACCTTGAAGAACTGCCTAAAACAGAACGACGTGAATATACCAAAGGCAAAAAAGTGCCAAAAGCACTTAATATGAAAGGTTATGCACCGAAAGGCTCTAAAGGGGATAAAGATAAACCCCAGTATGGTAAAGGCAAAGGTGGCGGCCAAAGCAACAATAATAATCATAAAAAAGCGAAAAAACCATTTTACCAAAAATATTCGAAGTAAAAATAAAAGCGAAGACAACTGGTCAGCAGCGCAACACTTGGAAGGCGAGCACGCCGTGACGTGAGTCACAAGTGATTGCGTGAAAGAGTCAGCTGTTAGTTGAAAACAAAGAAACATTCATCAGAGTGAGAGGGTGACAACAGATGCCAAAAGGTGCAGGTAAACAAATTGCAGGCAATAAAAAAGCGTACCACGATTATTTTATCGAAGAAACGTATGAAGCAGGCATTGTTTTGCAAGGAACTGAAATTAAATCGGTTCGTAATGGCCGCATTAACTTAAAAGATGGCTATGCGCAAATTCGCAAGGGTGAAATTTTCTTGTACAACGTGCATATTAGTCCGTATGAACAAGGAAACCGCTACAACCATGAACCGTTACGTGTGCGTAAATTATTACTTCATCGTAAGCAAATCGACCAATTAATTGGTGATACGAAGGAATCAGGTTACTCTTTGATCCCTGTGAAAATGTATCTTAAAAACGGCTTTTTAAAAGTTGTTATCGGTTTAGCACGCGGTAAAAAGAAGTATGATAAACGCCAAGACTTAAAACAAAAAGAAGCGAAGCGCGATATTCAACGTGCTTTCCGTGATAATCAAAAATACTAGTTGATTTTTGATGGGTAACTTGTTATAATTAGCGTATTGGTGCCAAACCAATTGTGATGACGTGCACGCAAAAACAACGTCAAGGGAGTATGTTGCCGGATTGTAACTGCTCCCACTTTTTATATCTACAATTAAGCTTTTTCGGCTTATTCCCGGAAGCTAACCTCTTTATAGAGGGGACGTTACGGATTCGACAGGCATAGTTCGAGCTTGGATGGCATGTCAGAGGGATCGTCTCTGTCAAAACGTCACAGCCAATAATAACTGGCAAAACTAACAACAACTTTGCAGTAGCTGCGTAAGTAGTTAACTAGCAAGATCCTCCTTCCATCGCCCATGTGGTAAGATCAGGGTCTCAAATTAAGTGGGATACGCTCGATTGTTTCCGTCTGGAGCATGACAGAAGAGATTAATCAGACTAGCCTTTAGAAAGCCTGTTTACCGGCTGCCTATTTGGCGAAATTCTAATAGGTAGACTAAGCGTGTAGAAATTCAAGTGCCGATATGTCTGGACGCGGGTTCGACTCCCGCCGTCTCCATTTCAGTGTTAAACCTGTATGGAAATGCACAATAAAAAAAGAGCTTAAACGTTGATATAATAGCGTTTAAGTTCTTTTTTTGTTCTTGAGAGATTAACTTGTAAATCATTGTTTTATTATTTTTGGTACATTATCGGTACACTCTAATTCGCGTGTTTGTTGATAGAGATTATCCATGACTTGGTCAACTTTAGATGATTCACGTTGCTCAAGTTCATCAAGAATATGACCATAAGTTTGTAATGTAGTAACAATATCGGTGTGACCTAATCTTCGTGAAACATACTTGATGTTTATTTCACGATACAACAGAATGGAAGCGTGAGTGTGACGTAATGCATGGAAAGTAATCGAATTTATTTTTAGTTCAGCGCAGGCTGCTCTTAGAACTTTGTTGACAGCAGTGTTTGAATTTATGGTTGCATTTGCATCTATAAACACCAGGTTCTTGCTGTTTTTTCTTTTTTTAGTTTTGTTTGTTGGTAAACAAGTAGCTCTTTTAAAAAAGAGAGAGTGAAAGGATCTACAGAAATAGTTCTCATTGAACCATCATTTTTTGTTGGCAAAAAATCAAGCGTTCGTTGATAATCAAAGGTTTTATTGATTTTAATCGTTTGTTGTTTAAAGTCAACACAATCCCAGGTAAGACCCACCACTTCTGAAAAACGACAACCAGTGGCGATACCGAATAAAATCATATACCGCGAAGGATAACGTGGATTAAGATTATCTTGCATATTGTTAGATAATTTTAGGAGTTCATTCTCGTGTAAAAATTTAAGACTTTCGTCTTTGTTTTTAACTTGGCCAACAACCTTAACACGATAGGTAGGGTCTTTAAAGATAACACCGTCATTTAATGCATCCTGTAAACAGGCGCGTGTATAGGTGTGGATTTTTTTTTACAGTAGCAGTTGCATGTGTTGCTCCATAATCATTTAAAAATTCTTGATAGAGATGACGATCGATATCTTTTAACTTTGTGGCCTTAAAAAAACGTTCCGCTGTATTGATACTAATTTCAATGTCGCGATCATTCTTCCAACTTAATTTTCCTTTACGGAAAAGCGTGTACCAATTAGTGAAATATTGAACGAAAGGAATTTCACCAGCTGTTAAAGAATTACCTCGACTTAATTGTTGTTCTAATTCAGTGGCAGCGATTTGTGCTTCTGACTTTGTTCTAAACCCATTGACACTTTTTGTTTTACGAACGCCTCCTATATAAAAAGAAATCCGGAATTGCCATCCGGATTTTAATTTTTTGTAACTAGCCATATTCAGCCTCCTATTTAAATGTTAAGTGAAAAGTAAATTATAAAGTGGATTCTTTTATTAAACTTTCTCTATATTCTTGCGCTTCAGCCATCTTTTCAAAATCAATAGTCAAATTTTTATGAGAAACTAAAACTTCTTCTATATCTTCAATAGAAACTTTAAAGAATTCTTTTCTATTATTAACCTTGTTAATTCTATGTGCTGAGAAATGTTGATGTAGTTGTGATTCTAATGTATAGGCGTCATAACTAAATATTAGTGCGTGAACATCAAATTTAAATGGAACTGATGCACTGCTCAATTCATTGATTCGCTCAAGTGGTTCGAGTCGTCGAGTTACACCTATTTTTACAACATCATTTCCGAAGGAACCAATATTACTTATAATGTAGACGTATCCAGCTCTAGCATTAGATTCTCTATAATCCAAATCTTCTTTTTCTTCTTGATATTTATCTACCTTTTTTTGTAAAATATCTATTTCAATTGTTAAGGCATTACGTTCTTCCTCAGTAGATGAAGTTGTGATTTTTTCTTTCAACTCATTAATCATATTTTCAAAATGTGATATTTCTTTATTTAACACTTTTCTTTTTGATGCTATCTCCTTTTGAAGTGCTTTTTCCTCACGTTCAACTTCTCTTTGTGCTCGCAACTCTTCTTTTTCCTCTTGCTTTTTTTTGTTCATACTCGTATGCTAACTGAAGTTCTTCAGTTTTTAAATGTAAATAGTATTCAGTAAGTTCTATTTGATTATAACTATTCATTTTATTTAATTGCTCAAATGATTTTATGATTCTTTTTTTTATTTGTATGAAATTTGAATACCTAACTTTATTTATAGCTGCTTCGCATTCATTGTTAAAGGCTCTTATTAAAAATTTAATTTGTTTTTTTGTCATTGCTTGTCCCTTAGAAAGACTATTATTCAATAACATTTGATGGATAATAACTACAGCTTCATTATTTTTAACTGTTAATTTCTGTTTGTTTCTTAATTGTAATAAGCGATTTTTATAGGAAATTGAACTTGCTAAATTATATTGAGGTGTATAAAAACCAAAACTTTCAGCTTGGATTTGTTCTCCAATGGAAACAATTTCTTTTTGAAGTTCAATTTTTTTTTACATTTAGTTCGTCGACAATTGCGGTTAAATCTTGCTCTTTTTTTTCAGCATCTTCTATTATCTTTTTTCGAATCATTTCATTTTCAGCAACTATCTCATTTTTGATTTCTAGAATAAGATCGTTTTTATTATTAAGTTTTTTTTTCAGCAATGCCCAATAAATCATTTTTTTTAGATATATCATGTTTGAGAGATTCCAAAGATTCTTTATCACGAGTTATTGTTTTCTTTAAGTTCATATAATCTTTAATATCACTAAAAAAACTCATTTAATAGCCTCCAATTTTAACTATATATTTTTTCAATATACCCAATCATTTCATTGGGTATACCATAACTTGAAAATAATTCGTAAGGGTCTGAATAGGAATTCAGATCTTTTTTGTATAACAAAAAATAAGTGGCAAATAAATTAGCTTCCAATTCGAATTTACCCGGAGCATTGAACGTTTCTTTTTCAATAAACATTCGGCTTATTCCCTCGTGCAATAAGCAATGCCCTAATTCATGTGCGCAAATGAATTTCAATGAATCGGTATCGGTATTGGCATCAAGTAAAATAGTTGTTTCAGTGAGGTTACTATTATCAATTGCCAGTCGCATCCCTTTTATAGTTCCAGGTAATGGAACATATTCAACTTTCACACCTAAAAAATCACAGACATCGAATGGATCGGTACTGATATTATCAGCAATATCATAGACGATGTCTAATATTCTTTCATTTACCCAAGCCATAGATCACGCTCATTTCTTTTCGATTTGATTGTCTTTAGCTTCTTTCATGCGTTTCCAAAATACGCCAATTACAATGTCGTTTAACTGTTTCTTTTCTTCTTCAGTAAGTTTGATGTCGCCATAGTACATTTCTTGCTGATTATCCAAAAACTTTTTTAAATCTAATTTATCTTGTTCATTAGCCCAGTCAGGAACAGAAAGATTACTCAAACCTAAAAGGTGGTCTACTGAAACGTCATAGAGAACTGCAATATCGGAAATCATATCTGTATCAGGTTTCCGATAGTTACGTTCATATCCGGACAAAGCACCGGCAGTAATGCCTAGTTTTTCAGCAGCATCTTTTTGAGTTAAATTTGTACGTTCTCTAGCTTTTTTTTAATTCTCTTCCTAAATCGCTCATTGTAAGCACCTCGTTAACTTGATACTAAAATAGTAACATGATATAAACAATATGTTTAGTTTTATTAACGAATCGTTTACTTTTGCCCTAAAAAACCTTGACTAAACGAATCGTTTATTTTATAGTGTAATTAAGTAAACGAATTGTTTATTAATAGGAGGCCAAAATGAAGATTTATGAAAAGATAGAAATGATTAGAATAGAAAAAAGAATTTCTAAAAAAAAGTATTGCAGAAGCATTTGGATTCACAGCACCATGGTATTCAAAGATATCTAACGGAGAAATAAATATTAAAGCGGACGATATACAAAAGTTTGCTGAGATATTAGAAGTTGAAAGTAATATTTTTTTTTGATCAAAGATAAGCGAATCGTTTACAAAAGTGGGTTGGAATAGGAGGAGTTAGTTTGATAGATACATATAAAAGCTTAGAAGTGAAATCTGTGTTTCAGATTCCAGATGGGATGGTGTTGGTTGCTGAAGCTGAACTTTATCAGTTAGAAGAAAGTAGTTTGTTAGGGAAAACCTGGACCATGAAAGATTTAGAAAAACGTGTTCAAAGACAATCCAAATGGATAAAAGAAAACATTTTGGAAAAACCTTTGTTTAAAAAATATCTCGATGTTGAAAATGGCGGGTGTGTATTTTATCCGACACCTGGAACAGGTGAAAAATGGTCGTTTCAAGCAAAAGGGATGGCTGATTTTTTAGATCAGCATTTTTCGGAAATCTATTCCAGATAATAAAAGGAGGTGAGGACAATGCCTATTATTTGGTATGCAGGATTATACACATTAGGAGCAATGATAGTAGCTCGTATGATTTATATCATAGTTATTCAAGATTTGATTGAGAATAAAGGGTCGAAAGTACGTTTCGAGAGGATTATGCAAGAGATTGAACTAGAAAGAACTTATCTTAAAAAAAGACAATAAAAAACGCCGCTTTACGAGAGCGGCGCTGAACAAAATAACTATAGTTAGTATAACACAAATGGCGAAAAGAGGTTTCTAATTTGGCAGAAAAAAAAGAATTAAATGGAGTTTTATCAGAAGGATTTGGTTTTGCACCTAAGCAGGTCTTTAAAGACGATCGATTGAGTATAGAAGCCAAAGCTATCTATGGCTTTATCGCTTCTTATGCTGGCGCTGGAGCAACGGCTTATCCAAGTGTGTCATATATTTGTGCGAAATTAAAAATAGGCGAAAAAAGATTTTATAAATATCGAAAAGAACTTGTGGCCTGCGGTTATTTAAAAGTGAGTAAACGTTTTAATAACAACAGAAATAAATCAAACATGTATGAAATTGTACTAGGTAATATTCTTTTAGCCGATGTCGAAAAAAAGGAAGAAGATAATTCTCAAAATCAAACTGATAGCAACGATATTGATAACGGTCAATTTGATAGTGGTCAATCTGACCCCGGTCATTTTGAACACAGTCAAAACAGAGGAACTAATAGTAACAGTATTAATAGTAACAGTATTAATAATAACAGTAATAAAAAAGAAAAGAGAAAAAAGAAGTCAGTGAATAAATTCACTAACGACTCCAGCGAATTACAATCAGCAGAATTACTTCTGACGATGATTCGAAAAATTAATCCGAAATATAAAAAACCCTGACCTACAAAAATGGGCTGATGTCATACGACTGATGATTGAACGAGACGGACGTAATCTGGAGGATATTAGAAAAGTTATTATTTTTGCACAGACTAATAAGTTTTGGCAGGTCAATATTTTAAGCACACAAAAACTTCGAGATAAATTCGACATACTCATGACTCAAATGTTAACCGCAAAACGACAAACAGGAGGGCAATACAATGCAAATAATCAACGAAACAAGCCTCAGCAAGCTAAGCAGAGCAATTTCCAACCGGGCACGCCCGATTGGTGAACACTGTGATGAACATCCGCATGTACACAAATGGGAGCTGGATAACGAAGATGGCTCGAAATTTATTTACTGCCCAATTTGTGATCGCGACAAGAGAAATAGGGAACAGCAAATGGAAGTTATGGAAAGGCTGTTGGTGAACAGTAGAGGACGTTTAGAGCCTAAACAACATAACTACAGCATGCTACGTAAAAAATCGCTTGTAGGAGATGTCAGTACGTATAGAGCGAGTATTTCAAGCTATGTTACAAAACAACATGAACAAGAACAGGCAATTGAAACGTCAAAAGAAGTTATTAAACGAGCGATTAAGGGTGAAGCCTTCAGTTACTGGCTTATCGGTAATGCTGGTGTTGGTAAGTCTCACATTGCTTGGGGCATCCTCAACACGATTAATGAATATACAAAGGCTAATAAAAAGTGCTTGTACCTCAATGTTCCAAAAATGTTTGATAAAATCTATCACTCGTTCAATAACAAAGAATCAAATACAACACAATCGTATTTTATTGAGTTAGTGACAGAGGCTGATGTTGTCGTACTCGACGATTTAGGTGCTGAAACAGGTACCGTCAATTCTAACAACGCAGCATCGAACTTTACGACAACGGTTTTAAATAAAATTACGTCAGAACTACAGACAAAACCATCGATTATCACAACTAATTTATCAAAGGATGAACTGGTGAATATGTATGATGCTAGAACGGTTTCTCGGTTGATGGCTAACATCAAAATTACAACATTTAAAAACACACTCGATTATCGAGTAAAGGCGGTTGATTGGTAATGAACAAATCATATGGAACGGTAACTGTTAATAATCAAGTAACAGCAAATTGTATCAGTAAAGCAGCGATGTTTGATTTAATTACAGAGTTTATTCATTCAGACACGCAAAGAGAGATTAGTTTTCAAAGAAAAAATGACGAACCGTTGTTTATCCAAAAAGGCATTAGAAAGGGTGGTTTGAAATGATAAAGCCTCAATTTATTGGTTATGATAATGAACCATTTTCAATCATTAATTGGTTGGTGGATGGTGTAGCAACTTTTAAGACCGTTTGTTATTCCGCTGCAGAGGAGACAGAGGCAATTAAAAATTATAACAATGGAACGAGCGGTTTTTGTGAACTAGCAAACGACTGTGATATAGAAAGGGTGTACATATCATGAGAAATGATTTAATCAAAAATGTAAGGAATCGTGTGGAGTCATTGCTAGGTGAAAAAGTAACGTATTTGACGATTAGAGCCTATCATACTGAATATGATCGCTATTTAATAGAAACCGTCAATGGTGTATATACCTTGCAAGGCAAGCGTTTAAGAAAAACGAAAATAGCTGGAACGATGTCCGATTCATAAGACATGAAAAATGAAGTGGAACATGAGAGTCCGAGAAATTATAAATGTTTAGTGTAATTGGATAATATTGAAAAGGATGGTGACTAATGAAAAATGAAAAAAAGAAAGTAGTAGTTGAATCAGACGGAGTCTATGTGAAGTTGAATGGAGAGTTAACTAAGGTGTGTCCAGTGCCTTCCACAGGTTTTGGACAAACAGATATTAAATGGATTAATTACGAACCAACAACAATGACAATGGCGACAACTTATAAAGTTAAGGAGATGAAATAGACTTGGAAAATAAAAGATGCTGTAGTGAGTCAGGTAATCGGTATTTTAGTGAATAGTAATATGAATGCTAAGGAAGCCATCGAAGTATTGGAAAAAGCGAATGCTCTGTTTCTAGAAAGAAGTTGGCACACAGCATCTGAGGGCTATGTGCCAAAAAAAGTTAATTGATCATATCAATAATTGTCGTTATTGATTGAGTAGGAAGAATAAACGGTGTATTTTTCGAAGTAATTGTATTTTCAAATGTAAAGGAATGGTCCTTGTACTCCAATCGATCACTCATATAACAACGTGTAATTCGAATGAAATTGAAATGAATTAAGTTATTTAACACATTTGGGTACTCTTTTTGAATGTTATAAGCAGAAGAATCTATTTCAAAAGTTGTTGCATCATTTGAAAAAGAAATAGTATCGAATCCATCAATAATTATATCAGAACCATCATTTATACAAATTTTCAATACTGCATCCATGTTAATCACCTCACTTTCTCTAGTTAGTATAACAAAAAACACTTATCTCGGATTTAAACCATTGAAATATATTATGGTTAGTTCTGAAATGTTAACAACGAAAATGGTTGGAATTTATAAAGTTAGGGAGTTGAAATGTAATGAAAACAGCAATGGAAGTGGAAGTGAGTAACGAAAAAAGAATAGTTGAAGCTTTAGAGAGCATAGAAAAGCACCTTAGCACTTTGGCGAAAGATACTAAGGCAAATAAAGAGTTGCGCATAGAAAATAGGGATTTATTTGCTGACTTAGAGAAGAAAATAGAAGATCTAGCAAAGAATCCTTTTAACTTGAGTGATTAGATAAAAGAAAGGGGAAAGTTAAATGTCTTATCAAGCAGTTTACTTTGTGAACAATATTTTCAGAAAAAAAATAGTAAGCATTGTTGAATCTAACGACATAAAAATGCTATTGGATGAGAATGAAATTAAAGAAATAAGACATACAGCTGGAATACCTAAGTATAAAAAGTTATATATATTATTAGAAAAAAATGTATTTGAAGTGTAATTAGTTAGTTCCTGAAAGTAGTTTTACAACGATTTCACTCCCGATAGAAGAAAGCATGTTTAACGATACACTAGTTAATTTTTCAGTTGCTGATTTTGTTTTAGCCCAGACAGTATCATCTCTAATCGTATCCAAAAAAGCATGTCCATCCCAGGTTAGCGAGGATATACGGCATGAATATAGTTTGTTGCTCGCATATTTGAACGTGACATTTACGAAGTTTGCTTCTTTTAATTTTTCTAAGGTGTATATAATTTCATTTTCAGTATAAACTGTAGGGAAATTTAAACTCTGCAACGATAGAGTAGTGTTGGCTTGTTCTTCAATAGCCATTAAAACATCTCTTACACACTCATGATTAAGTTTCATTTTTTCACCACCCTCTAATAGAATTATAACAAAAATACGTATATCTGGTCGAAACACTCGAAGGATATTAAAGGATAATCATTATGGTTATCCTTTAATATCCTTTTTTATTTTATGAAAGGAGGAATAATTATGAGTAGAAAAGAACAATTTAGCGATTTGCTTTTTGAATATGCTGTTTGTAAAAGGTACGTCAATAGAGAAGCAAACAAAAGAACGGAATCAACCGAGAAAACGTTGTTGAATAGTATGGCTCGTGATTTAGGCGAAGCGATGGAATACATGGAGACAGGTATCGATCCGTGGAATTATAAAAGCGAAGCGAGTGCACCTAAAAGAAGGATTACATTAATTGCGGATGAACATTTGCTATCGGTATTAAAAAGTCAACAAGCTCCAATAGAGGAAGAATTGGAAGCCAATACGTTTGATGAAGCATTATTGAACGACTTACTAAAAAATTTGAGCGCACGTGAAAAAGAATGTTATCTATTAATTAAACAAAGTTTATTTTCATATAACGCAACAGCTGATTTGCTGAATATTAGTGTAGGTGCTGTTGAGAGATTTGTCATTCGCGCGACTGCGAAGATAGAAAAAAAAATAAACAAAATAATCCATTTGTTGAATTAAAGGAGTGGTAAGTGTGAATTTTGTTGAACCAATACGAGATAAGAATGTTATACGTGAAATCAAAAAATATTTATTAATTAAAGATAGCGGTGGACGTAATTATACGTTATTTGTACTAGGCATTAACGTTGGATTACGTATTAGTGATCTTTTACTTTTAAAAGTAAAGGATGTTAGAGGCGATTATATTAATATTCGAGAAAAAAAGACCGGAAAACATAAGAAGATAAAATTAAATAAAGAAGCAAGAAAAGCTGTCAGCCGCTTTATCTATAATAAAAGCGATGATGATTGGTTATTTGCCAGTAGAAAAGGTTATGCTGCAATATCAAGAATTACAGCTTATCGTATTTTAGTTGATATCCAAGAGACCTTTAAACTAGGAAACCTCGGGACACATAGTTTACGTAAAACATTTGGTTACCACTTCTACAAGGAATATAAAGATGTAGCTGCCTTGCAAATTATTTTTAATCATGCGGACCCTAAAATAACGCTAAGGTACATTGGTATTGAACAAGATGGATTAGATACGATGATGGAAGGATTCGGTTTATAAATATAAATATAAGTATAAATTTATATTTGAATATGGGTATAATTGGTATAAGGGGGAGTTTATACTGAAAAATTTAAAGTTAAAAATAATACGAATTGTTTGTATTCTAATGCTCGTGGGAGTGTTAGGAGTAGAATTGTACAATCACAAAGATATATTTTTCAATAAAGAAAACGAATTTCAATGGCAAGGAATTACTGCGATTTCAGCATTTTTCGCATTTGTAGCTAGTTTATGGTCTAATTATAAAACGCGTGAATTAAATAGAAAAACAATTAAGGGGAATTATCTATATAATAATAGATTGAAAATTATAGGAGATATACAAAGCGACTTTGCTCAATATGTTTTAACTTCAAACGAAATAATAAAGAAAAAAAGAAACGATGCAGGAGAACAATAATGAAATAATACAAATAAATAAAATAATCACAGAGATAAATTCTTTTGAATACGAGTACAGAGACAGACAAGATGAAATTATTCATGAGGGATATGAATCAAATTATATTAATGAATATGGAGATGAAACATTGGGTTATAGTCCTGAAGTGACAGCTGGGGAAGTAATAAACGTGAATCGTGATGATTATAATATTAAACACAACGAACTCAATATCTTAAAAAAGGGCTTAGAAACATTCGATTCTGAAGTTAAAGAACTATTGAAAAATTTAAGAGGAATTAAAATCCAATTATCACTAAAATTGATTAAAGACGAAGAAATAGTAGTGTTAAAAAAATTAGAAAAACATTGTGTATTTATTTCAGCGGAGAATAATTGTGAAATGCAATTAATCGAATTAGAAGCACTTATTGAGACATTCAAGAAATTTTTCAAAAAAGAATGGGATTTTGCAGAAAGCATTACTTGAAAATGAATCGGAAGTATACGCACGTTTATTAAAAGGAGATTAAATGATGGAGAGAGCGGCATTTGTAATATCGATATGTGCCTTTGTTACAGGACTTATTACCACAATTATTAATTTGATGAATTACAAGGTGAATAATAGTCCGAGTTTGAATTGGAGCTCGTGTTTAAAGGCTGTGGATAGTAATTTATCTATAAACTATAATGCCGAGGTTAACTTGACTATAGAAATGGAAAATCCAGAAAAAATTCAAATGCTAATATTTATATATCAGCAAGATAACGAAGTGCATACAAGTAAATTGTTAGTAAATAACAAAGAAACAAGTATTGAATTGAAAATTCCGTTTAATCATTGCGGTAAATATAAACATACGAGGTTATCAGTTTTTGGTAAAAGTTATTCAAATGTGTATTTTATAATAAGAAAAAATTGGTGGGGATGATGAATTCGCTTGGTTCAAAGGGAAAACAACTTATTGTTTTTATTTTGAACCTAAGGCGCTAAAGTACAAAAGATTATTGAGAAAAGCAACGGATAATAATAATACATATATAAAAAGGAAAGGTAAAACTAACGAAGAAATAAGAGTGAAAACAGAAGAAGTTGCTCTCTCTGATGATATAAACAAAAAACAAGTATTAATGGATGAAATAGATAAACTCAGCATAAGTAGAGATGAAGTACGGTATTAAAAAAAGCACCTATGTGGTGTTTTTTTTTATGCTCAGATACTTTAATCCTTAAAACCAAATAGTCACTCAAATGAACAACGTTACATTCAAAAAGAAAAACGACGCTAACTATTGGGACAGAAAGGGTTTGATGATTTGGCGAAAGTGTACAGTTTATAAGATATGTTACATTCGCAGAGCACTTTTGTCATATGAATGCGCCATATAGTGTAAGGGCAATTTAAAAGCATTGTCCCAAATGTGATAAAAAATTCAATTTGAAATATTGAGGAGTGAGCGTGTGAATGAAGTAGATGATATTCAAAAAGAAATCGTTAAGATGATGTCGACGAGTGGGCTGGATGTAAAGGAACGCGCTGCAGTTCTTACATCAGTCATGTACGTTCATCTCAACTTTGAAAGTAGCAAGGCAATACTTAATCCGTTGGGAATCAAAACGAATACGCTGACAGTTGAAGCCGTCACATCCATTCAACAACTCTTAACGCTTCAGTACATGGAGACAGAGCATTCAAAGCAACAAGTAGATAAGGTCATTGCTGAATCAGAAGATGCAATAGCAAACAGTGAAAGATTATAAGGGTGTGATAGAGAGTGTCCAAAGAGTATGCAGAATCGTTCTATCAATCAATGG
Source organism: Brochothrix campestris FSL F6-1037 (assembly GCF_000525915.1). GTDB lineage: Bacteria > Bacillota > Bacilli > Lactobacillales > Listeriaceae > Brochothrix > Brochothrix campestris. The sequence continues at coordinate 24,066 of NZ_AODH01000004.1, forward strand.
CATGGAAGAAGTGCCGCAGAGGTTACATCGATTCAGTCGGTGGACTGTGCGAACGATGTCTTAGACGAAAGAAGTTTAAACCAGGAAAGATAGTTCATCATATTAAATACATCACAGAGGAGAACATAGATGATGTATATATCACGTTGAACTGGAGTAATCTTGAATATCTTTGTCAAGACTGTCATAACCAAGAACATCATGCGAATGTAATGGTTGATAAAGGCTTAACCTTTGATAAAGAAGGCAACCTTATTCAACTAAGCCCCCCTTCAAATTGATTTTTAGTTTTTGGATAAACACCGGAGGGTAAACTTTTTTGTAACGCGCAGGGCGTTTTCTACATGAGGGGGGGTGTAGGACGAGTGACAACGCTCGTGTGCGGTTTTTAAAAGGAATACGCGTAATTAATCGTGAAAAAACAGAATTGATTAGGGGGGCATATATGGCTGTTTTTAAAGTGGTGTCTGGTTTTCCCGCAAGTGGAAAATCAACGTACGTAAAAGCGAATAAAGGGAAGGAGGATGTCGTTTTCGATTACGACGAAATCATGTTGGCTTTAACAAATGGTGAACGGTGGCATTCGTATGAATCAGTTCACGAATATGTGTTGGGCATATTAGATAGTATTATTACAACTGCAAAATTAGACAAAAGCGATCGCGTGGTTTGGTTAATACGCAGTGTTCCTGATGCAGCATTTTGTGAGAAGTTGAAAAGCGAAGCTGTCAGATACTATTATATGAACGAAACGGCAGCGACATGTTTCGAACGTATTAACAAAGATCCTGTTCGTAACTTATCAGAGAAAAATTACGGAAGCATTATGTTATCTATTCAGCAAAGTGCTAAAAAAGGAGTGTTTTCAAAATGTGAATTTATTAATAACGAGTGAGGTGTCCTGAATGAAAAATAAAACGAAAATCAAGCGGCGCTATGATAATCTAGTTAAAATATTCGATGAAATTCCAGAAGAAAAAGTCAGAGTGGCCAAACCACTTATGCAGCGACTGGCATTCATGCAGGTGACATTAGAAAAACTGGAAGAAGAAGTTAATGAGTACGGCCCTATCATTTTAATGGAGAACGGCAAACAAGTGATGAACATTGAGAATCCAGCCCAGAAGTCATACAACGCAATGATTAATCGCTACAATGCGATGTATTCGAAAGTATTAGACTTATTACCTAAAAACGAACTGACATCCATTGAAACGGATGATGGGTTCGATGCTTTTGTAGGTGAACGTGGTGAGTAAGCAAGATCACTCTTTGCGGCTAGATGAAAGTTCGATTTACTTGTATTGGAAAACGTTCAAGCAAAATGGTGGCACTGAAATTGTGAGTAAAAAGATTTACCGTACGTACCGAAAACTAGTGAAAGATTTACATGATGTCGAAGGTGAATATTATTATAGCCATGATCGTGCGCAGCATGTTATTGACTTTATCGAAAAGTATTGCAAACACTCCAAAGGTAAAATGGGTGGAAAACCAATTGTTTTGGAATTATGGGAAAAAGCGATGTTGGCTTCTATCTTTGGTTTTATAGATATCGAAGGCAATCGGAAATACCAAAGAGCCATTTTGATTATTGGAAAAAAGAATGGTAAATCGTTAATCGCATCTGCAGTTGCACTTTATTTACAAGTTGCAGATGGTGAACCTGGTGCCGAAATATATGCGGTGGCCACAAAAAAAGACCAAGCAAAAATCATTTGGAATGAGTCGCGCAGCATGGTGCGTAAATCGCCGGCACTGCGTAAGCGAATCAAAACAAAAGTCGCTGAAATATCGAGTGAAGAATTTAATGATGGCGTTTATAAGCCGTTAGCCAGTGACAGTGATACGCTCGATGGTTTAAATGTTCATGGCGCATTGATGGATGAATTTCACCAGTGGAAACACGGCCGACCTCTTTATGACATTATTGTTGATGGTATAGCTGCCAGAGAGCAGCCACTTATTTTTATGACATCAACTGCAGGTGTTATTCGTGAAGATATTTACGATGAGATTTATGATGAAGCCGAGATGACCATTTCAGGATATGACTTAGACGATGGATACTCCGATGAGAGGTCTATTTTTTTTTGTGTATGAATTGGATAAGCGAGAGGAATGGAAGGACGAGGATTGTTGGAAAAAGGCAAATCCTGGACTGGGAACAATTAAAAACCTCCGAACCTTACGTGAAAAAGTAGGGAAAGCGAAACAAAACCTCCGGCTTGTTAAAAACTTAGTGTGTAAAGAGTTTAATATTCGTGAAACAGCCACAGAAAGTTGGCTAACCTTTAACGAGTTGAACAATGAAGCAACGTATGACCTCGCTAAATTAAAGCCTCGTTATGGTGTGGGTGGTGTCGATTTATCTCGCACGACCGATTTAACGTGCGCCACAGTTATTTTTAGAGTTGCGGGGGATCCAACGATTTATGTTAAACAAATGTATTGGCTCCCAGAAGATATTTTTCAAGAACGTATTCAAGACGATAGAATACCCTACGACAAGTGGAAAGATGCCGGACACTTAAGGTTGAGTCAAGGTAATAAAATTGACTATCGCGACATTACGGAGTGGTTTTTAGAAATACAAAACACGTATGACATCTATTTATTCAAAACGGGTTATGACAATTGGAGCTCTACTTACTTTATTAAAGATATGGAGTCCAATTTTGGTAAAAACTCGATGGACCAAGTTATGCAAGGTAAACGAACGCTTTCAGGTCCAATGCACAACTTAGGCGCAGATTTAGCCTCTAAAGTAATTAATTACAACAACAACCCTGTTCTGAAGTGGTGTATGTCGAATACAACGATTGAAGTGGATAGGAACGGAAACATTCAACCAGATAAAGGTAAAAATAAGAAACGTCGTATCGATGGATTAGCAAGTCTTTTAGACGCGTATGTTATTTACGAACGCTATCTGGAAGAATATGAGTCTGTCATTTGATGTGAAGGGCGGTGAGAAATTGGGTTTGTTTAATTTTAAGAAGAAAACAAAAGAGAAAACGACAGAAGTCAGTTCATATCAAATGATGAGTGACACCGGGACTGGTTATTATTCATGGAACGGTGACATTTACAAGTCTGATATTGTTCGGTCAGCAATGCGGCCTAAAGCACAGACCATTGGTAAAGCCGTTGCTAAACATATGAAAAAAGATGCTGATGGTAAATTAATGGTGAACGACGATCCTTATATGCGCTTTTTATTGGAAGAACCGAATGAGATGATGACCATGCAACTGCTACTTGAAAAATTAGCGAATCAACTTGAACTGAATGGGAATGCTTTTGCGTTAATCGATAGAGATGAGAATGGTTATCCGGTTAGATTATATCCGCTAGTAGGTACGCAGTTCCGATTGTTACAAGGCGAACAAGGGACCTTATACTTAAACTGCTTTTTACTAACTGGCAAACAATACACGTTTAGATACGCTGATATCATCCATTTAAGAAAAGATTTTAATGATAATGATTACTTTGGCGATAGTTTAGCACCCGCATTGGCACCTTTGATGGAAATCGTTAGCACGACGGACCAGGGAATTGTTAAGGCCATCAAAAATTCTAATGTCATTCGTTGGCTATTGAAATTTAACCAGGTACTTCGTCCAGAAGATATTGAAGAAAATACAAAGGCATTCACAAAAAAGTTTTTTTATCGGAAGAAGCTGAATCTGGAGGAGCTGCCGGTGTAGATACAAAAGCAGAAGCTATTCAGATAGAGCCAAAAGATTATGTGCCGAATGAACGTCAAATGGCTGTGACTAAAGAGCGTATTTATTCATTGTTTAATTCAAATGAAAAGATAGTGCAATCTAAGTACACAGAAAACGAATGGATTAGTTACTATGAAAGCCAAATCGAACCGGTCTTGATGCAGTTATCCGGACAATTTTCAGTGAAGCTATTTAGTCGACGTGATCGTTTTGACGGCAATTCAATTATTTTTGAATCATCAGCACTTACATTCGCGAGCATGAAAACAAAACTCGGATTAGCAGCATTAGTTGATCGCGGTGTTTTAACGCGTAACGAAATGAGGAGTTACTTTAACTTGTCACCTGTTGAAGGTGGTGATGTGATGGTCCTTCGATTAGATACAGCTACTTTGAGAGAAGGTAAAGGAGGTGATGAAGAAGATGCCGAAGATTAAAATTTCAGGTGTAATTATCCCTAATGATTATCAAGAATTGTATGACTGGCTTGAAATTGAAGGAACAAGTCCACGAAAAGTGGCCGAAGCACTTGAAAGTAATGCGAATGAAGATGTTGACGTTGAAATAAACTCGCCGGGTGGCGATGTTTGGAGCGGGTCAGCTATTTACACAATGCTGAAGCAACATGAAAAAACAGTAACCGTTTCAATTGTTGGCTTGGCCGCAAGTGCCGCATCGGTTATTGCAATGGCTGGTGACGTTGTTAAGATGTCACCTACCGCACAATTCATGTGTCACAACGCTTCTGGTACGCTATCAGGCGACAAGAACGATATAGAGTCGGGCTTACAAAAGTTAAAGTCCGCTGACACGGCTATAAAAAATGCGTATATCATTAAAACAGGTTTATCAGACGTCGAGGTCCATGAAATGATGAATAAAACGACTTGGTTATCGGCGAATGAAGCAAAAGAAAAAGGCTTTGTTGATCAGGTTATGTTTGAAGAAAAACAAGATTATGCATTTACTGCCAATTATGGCAATCTACCTTTCTCTGCCGATAAAATAACTGAATTAAAATCCTTAATGGATAAAGAAAAAGGAGCAATTGCCAACGGCGGCGATGCTTCTTTTTTAGTGGCACAAAGTCGATTGAACCTACTAAAAATTAGAAAAGAGGAGAAATAATTATGACTAAACAAGAATATTTAGCAAAACGAACTGCAATGGTGAATGAAGCGCAAGGGCTTTTAGATGCATCTAATCCAGAAGACGCTAATCTTAAAATGAAAGAAATTGAAGTGTTGGATGCTCAATTTGAAGAATCTGCAAAAATGGCAGCGAACTTAGCGGCATTAGATAACAAGGTGCAAAGTCATAATCCGATTAATGGTCTAGAAAACGTGAGCCAAATCGGTCAGGCAGATTTGTCTACCGCAGTGGGTCCAGCTTTAGGTAATGCGTCTTATGAAGAAGTGTTTGCAAAGGTTTTGATGGGTCGCGATTTAACAAATTTAGAAATTGAAGAATACGAGCGAATGAACAATACAACATACGTACATCAAGCAAAAGACCAAGAAATTCTTGTTCCAGAAACAGTTGTAGGTAACATTATTGGTTTGATTAGCGCGCGTCATCCGTTCTTTGGCGAAGTTCAAAAATTGAACATTCCTGGTAAAATCTCAGTAAAAAAACATACTGAAATTACTGAAGGTGATGCTGCTTTTGTAGATGAAGGCGAAGAAGGAAATGACGAAAAGAACAAATTCGAAGAAATTGTCTTGAGCGGATTTGAAGTTGTTAAAAATGTAACAATCTCATTTAAATTAGAAGCCATGAGCATCAAAGAATTTACAGCTTACATTCAAAGAGAAATTGCGACACGAATCGGCCATACCTTAGGAAAAGGCATTTTCACCGGGACCGGAGTTAAACAACCGAAAGGTGTATTAGTAGAACTCGCAGGCACCTCTCAGACGATGGAAACAAGCGAAGGTGGAAAAGTTAGTTATACAGATTTAACAAGCATGCGTTCGAAAATTGCGTCTGATTTTTCAGATGGATTAAAGTATTATGCGAAATCAGAGACGATTTGGAATCAATTAGCAAATGTCGTTGATCAAACGGGACGTGCCATTTTCATTCCAGTGCCATCTGCCGGCGGAGTCGGTACAATCTTCGGTGTTCCAGTTGTTGAAGATGATGGCGTTCCAACAGATGAAATCGTTCTAGGGAACCCAGCTAACGGTATTATCTGCAACACCAATAAACCACTCTCAATCGAAACAGAACGTCATCTTAAAAAACGCGAGACCTTGTATCAAGGCCATACCATTATTGACTGGTCAGTAACACAAGAAAAAGCCTTCGCACATCTTACATTAAAAGCTGTAGAAGAACCAACACCGCCGTCGGGGGAGTAACACCCCCTCTTGAAAAAGAGGTGATTACCCCTAACGAAAGTTGGACGGTCGCACAAATTAAAACGTGGTTAGATGAGCGAGAGATTGAATACGTTCCAAGCGATAATAAAGCAACGTTGTTATCGAAGGTGGGCGTTGAAAATGTCTGATGATTTAATAGCAAAACTGAAAGGCCACATTCAACTAGAAGGGGACATGGACGAATCCATGCTCCCTTTTTATGTTGAGGCCGCTACAAACTATGTGAATAAATCTACAGGTTCTGATGAGCCTTATTTAATTGTGATGATTGCGGCTTTGATGTTTGAATATCGTGTGTCAGAAGATGGCTTAAAGAAAGCGCTAAAAGCAGTCGAGCCATTATTAATTTTGGAGGTGTTAGCCGGTGGCAAAACGTCTGACAAATAGGTTGAAGTGGCGTGCAGCGTTGATGGAAATTATAGCTGATAAAGATGCCAACGATCGTCCAACACAGACGTATCGAAAGAAACGTGATTTGTTGTATGAAGAACTTGGTATTTTAGCAGAAGAAAAATATCTATCACAACAAGCTAAAACAAATGTTGTTTTACGTATAAAAGTACGATGGGACCCCTTGATCACTGAAAAAAAGTCAGCCGTATGTATCAATGATGTCAATTACAACATTACACGTATCTTTACAAACAGGACATTGCGAGAAATGGAGTTGAGTTTGGCTTATGTCGATTAGCAGTAAAGAATTTGTCATGTTACTAAAAAAGACACCTTTTCCAGTGTTTCGAGATAAAGCGCCCAGCAACACCGCTTATCCGTATATCGTTTACACGTATATTAATCAAGACTACAAGCGCGCATCAGGGTCAATATACAGGGTGTTTCCTAAGTACCAAGTGTCATTGTTTACGACTGGAGTCGAAGATGAATTTAAAGCGATTAGAGATGCTCTGAACGAAAGAAAGGTCCTTTTTTCACCGATGAATAGTATTCAAGGTGATGAAAACGATGAGACGGTGACTAATTTCTATATAACGGTTGGATGTGTTGAAGATGTCGTCTGATGGCAATGGTTTTGCAGGAATGGCCGATTATTTAGGCAAGTTATCTGATGTGGCCGAAAGTGACATTACATTGAAATCGCTAGAAGAAGCCGCGACCTACTATGTCGAACAAATGATACCACGAATTCCAAAAAGTCTTAAGACAAAAAAAACACATGCGTGATCACGTGAAAGTCATCATCGAAAATGAACAAATTAGAGTCGTATTTGAAGATACGGCTTTTTATTGGCGTTTTGTTGAAAACGGTACGGTCAATCAACGTGCACAAAGTTTCGCTTCAGGAACCTATGCGCAAAACAAAACAAAAATTGAAAGTTTAATGAGTAAACAACTATTAAAGGAGATGAGTAATTATGGCCGCTAATCAAAAAGTGTATTTTGAAGGCATTGATGACATCATGATTGTCATGATGAAAGAAGAAGATACGATTGCAACACCACCGGTTTATGACGAGCAACTGTATCGTTTACCGATTGCTACTAAGTTAGGTGTTAAAGGGAACGGTTCAACTAAAGTGAAGTATGCCTCTAGTAAGGTTTTTCGTCGTGTTAGTCGCGAAACCGAACATGAATTATCACTGGAGCATGTCGGTATTCCAATCGAAGTGCTCGATAAGATACAAAATGTCATTTCAAATAAAGGTGTCGTATTTAAACGTGCGATGGCCACTGAGTTACCTTATTTTGCCTTCGGTTTTATCGGCCGAATTAGTGATGGTGAGCGAATGGCTGTTTGGTATCCAAAAGTTCAAATGGTTAATGCGACGGAGTCTGAATACGTCACTGCTGAAGAAGATGACGAGATTAAAGATGTTAAAGCGACATTTACTGCGGGCGCTTTATTATTTAATGATGTCTTGAATTCAGCGTATGACAGCACTCGCATGGATACAGATATGATTGATCTCGCAACGTTTATTGAAGAACCAATCTACGAAGAAAAACAATTAAATATTCCAGAACCACCTGCTGGAGGTGATGAATAATGGCCAAACTATCAGATTTAGTTAACGTCAGTCATAACAGTGACGTAGTTACCATTCAAAAGGCTGAAATTCCTATTTCATTTGGGATGGAGTCAATGGAGTATATCGGTGATGTATACGGTGAATATGCCCAGTTTGAGCGGGACATTAATGAATTTCTGAAAGAAGGAACCATTACTTTTAAAAGTTCAACATTGAAAATTATACGTGCATTGATTTACGGAATGGTGCGCTCCGGTGGAACAGAATGTACACCGGAAGAATTAAATGCGTCTATGCCATTTAATACGCTACCAGCTATTTTTGAAACATGTCTGGATGTATTTACGCGCCAGAATTTTCAGGAGTCTGACTTAAAAAAATAATGAAAGTCACGAACGAACAACAGAAGAAAACAGATGCAACGTCCGAGGAATTAGTTACCCCCTGGGACGTTTATTTGCATGTTGCGGTGTCCCTCCTACATTGGGATATCGCTTTTTTTCTTAAAGCATCTCCTCGTTTTTGGCTTGTTTCATACATTAAATATTTGGAAATGCAAAATGGTGAACTTTTTGAAGAAGAACAGGTACTCACTATTGATAAAGGCTCGTTTTGGTAGGAGGTGAAAAAAGTGGGGACAAAAGAAGAAAACGTCGTACTTAATTTCAAGCAGACCGGTCAAGTAGAGTTTGCACAAAATGCGAAACAACTAAATAAAATCATGAACGAAGCCGCGCAAAAATACAGAATGCAAACGAATGCGATGGGCACTGATGCCACCGCCACCGATCGATTGAAAGCGACGAAAGAAAAGTTAACACGACAAATCGAAGCAGGAACCAAGCGAACTGAAAAATTACGCCAAGAATACGAAAAATCAGTTAAAGAAACAGGCGCCTACTCTGATAAATCACTTAAATTACATGGGCAGTTAGCCAAGTCTGACAGCGCTGAAAAAGTATTAAAAGACTCGCTCGCAAAGACAAACCAAGAGTTAAAGAAGCAAGCGATTTACAGCGATGAACTAAAAGAAAAATTAAACAAAATGACTGAAGTTGGCAATAAAATGAAAAGTGTCGGGAAAACGATGTCGATGTATGTCACTGCGCCAATCGTTGCAGGTGTCGGTCTATCAATTAAGGCAGCTTCTGACTTCGAAAGTTCGTTCGCTGGTGTAAAGAAAACGGTGGATGAGGTTGTTGATAAGAACGGTAAAGTAACACTTTCTTATAAAGACCTTGAAGATGGTATTCGTAAAATGGCATTAGAAATACCTGCAGCAACGACTGAAATAAATGCAGTTGCTGAATCGGCTGGCCAATTAGGTATTAAAACGGAGAACGTTCTTTCGTTCACTCGGACGATGATTGATATGGGGCAAGCGACAAACATGAGTTCTGAGGATGCGGCCACCGCATTAGCAAAATTAGCGAATATCACGCAAATGCCACAAGAGAACTTTGATAAGTTAGGCTCGTCAATTGTTAATTTAGGGAACAACATGGCAACGACAGAGTCTGATATTGTCGAAATGTCTTTGCGACTGGCTGGTAGTTCTAAACAGGCAGGCATGAGCGAGGACCAAATATTAGCATTGGCTGCGGCCATGTCGTCAGTTGGTATTAATGCTGAAGCCGGTGGTGGTTCTATGTCGCGCATCATGCAGAAAATCAATAGCGACGTGATGAGTGGTGCTGGAAACCTCGAAAACTTTGCAAGTGTTGCGAACATGAGTGCTTCTGACTTTCAGAAAGCGTGGAAAGAGGATGCATCGAGTGCACTTGTTTCATTTGTTGAAGGACTGGACTCGGCCGGTAAATCAGGCGAGGATGTATCTGGCATTTTAAAAGACATGGGTATCCGTTCAACACAAGAAGTTGATACGATGCTACGTCTAGCTGGTGCCGGTGATGTACTAAGTGGCGCATTAGATACGTCGGCTGAAGGTTGGCGCGAAAACACAGCTCTCACTAAAGAAGCCGAGACACGCTATGCTACATTTGAGTCGAAACTTCAGATGGTTAAAAATAAATTTTCTGACATTATGATTACTGTCGGAGGACCTTTTATGGATGCTGTTGCGGGAATGTTGGATGGATTAACACCGATACTGAATGTTATTTCTTCAATCGCTACCAAGTTTGGTGAGGCTGACAAAAACACGCAACAAATGATTATGACGTTCGTTGGTATTGTAGCTGCTATTGGGCCGACCTTAATTATATTAGGTCAACTGGTAACTAGCGTTAGTGCGATTGTTCGAGTGGTTAAATCGCTACAGGTCGCTTTAGCATTAATGTCATTTAACCCGGTTGTTTTAGGAATTGGGTTATTAATTGCTGCGTTTGTTTTGTGTTACACAAAAATAGGCTGGTTCCGGGACGGCGTCAATATGTACATGAAAGGTGTTAAAGATATATTTGTCACGATTCTCAAGTTTATATCCGGCTTTTTCAAGTCGTCTTTTGGCGGAATATTAACTACTGTCAGTGATGTTTTTTCTGCAATGAAACGCTATTTTAATGGAATTATTGATTTTGTTGCGGGTGTCTTTACAGGTGACTGGTCCCGCGCTTGGGAAGGTCTCGTTAACATTTTCGGAGGCATCATGGACGGTTTAAGCGCGGTATTCAAAGCGCCACTCAATGCTGTGATTGGTATGATTAATGGGTTTATTGGTGGTTTAAATCATATCAAGATACCGGACTGGGTGCCTAAATTTGGTGGGAATAGCTTCTCAATCTCTCCAATTCCTTACCTTGCTAAAGGTGGTCATTTCTTAAATGGCCAAGCGATTGTAGGTGAAGCTGGACCGGAACTTGTTTCGAGTACAAATGGTAGAACTACCGTTACACCTCTATCTAATGATGAAAAAAGCAAAGGGATTGGTGGCAACCTTAAAGGAACAACCGTCGAACAACATGTTCATATTAACAGTATTAATACAGGTAGCATGAATGAGCTTGATCGTATGAATCGTGGCATTGCAAAAGCGGCACGTTTAAATAACTTCGGAGTAGGGAGGACGAATGCGTGAGTGTTCCTTATTTTATTTTTAACAATCAACACAGTTTGATTGATTATGACTGCATCATTGAAAATGAACTTCATGAAGTGTCTGCCGAAGAACGTGTTGAAGTTATCAAAATAACTGGACGAAACGGGTCCTTACATCGTTCATATGGCGATTATGATTCTTTCACCTATGAAATCAAAGATATAACCATTCCCTGCGACCGGTTGGACGATGTTCGAGGTTGGCTAAGGGGCTCTGGTGATTTAATTTTGCATACAGATAAAGACAAGTGTCGAAAAGCTCGTGTACTAATGGGCGCGCCTTTTCAGTACGAAAACGAGTGGGGTGTTTTCTATACGTTCAGTGTGAGCTTCGAATGTCAGCCCTTTAGATACAAGGTTGTGGACCCTGTGATTGACTTAGAAACAGGGGTCAATCGTCTATTCGATGCAGGCACAGAAAGTGCCAAACCAGTTTTTTATATTGAGTCGTTGGGTGGTGACTTAGTGTTCGTCATTAATGGTGACACGTTCTCATTAATGAACACAAAAGCGGGCTTCATTACATTAGATAGTGAGCTCGGACAAGCTATATTTGATGGTGCAATCGTTAAATCTAAAGGGAAATACCCACAACTGCAACCAGGTCTGAACGAAATAGAGGTGAACGGTGCTTTCAAGCGCGTGTCACTGCAAAAAAGGAGTGTTTGGTATTAACGATATTAGTTTATACGACGCAAATGAAGTTGATTTTACACACAATGGCTTAATAATGAAAGATTTTGAGGATGAACCAGAGGTTAAACGTGTTTTAAATGGCGCGTTTAGTTTCTTTGGTGTGTATGCGATGCATGGCCAACATTCCGAACAGCTGAAAGAAAACTGTATTTTAAAAGTTCTTTGTCCTGATCGAACGTGGCAGCTGTTTCGTATTCAAATCAAAGAAAAAAGTTTGAATACCATTGAACTTTCTGGGTTTCATATTTGTTATGATGCGAATCGAAACTTCATTTCTAATTTTTTTGAGTCTAATGGAAGTGGTGCTAAAATCATGGCCGGTCTGGAACAGTCGTTGGCTTTTAAACAACGGTTTTCATACGCGTCTAATGTCACAAGTACGCATCAGTTCACCGCGAAGCAAGGTTCACCGATAGACATTCTGATTGGAAGTAACAATGGTGGTCAGAACTTAACTGGCGTGACAGGTGGCGAGCTAGATATGGACCAGTTCAAGATTACGTTGAAAGACCGGCTCGGACAAGACCGCGGCTTTCGTGTCGATTTTGGCATTAACTTAGATAGTATCACCGAAACTGTCGATGTCACGACAATGGCCAACTCACTTTTTCTAGTCGGAGCAACACCTGAAGGCGATTATGATGTTGAACAGGACCCTATAACCTTCAGTTATTTAGAAGTTAAGGGCGTGACCGACGAAACTCGCATTATAAAAAAAACGTGAAAACGGAGACTGTAAAACCATTGAAGATTTGAAAAAATGGGGACAGTCTCTTTTTGATAAAGATAAAATTCATTTACCGAAAGTCACACATGAACTTTCAATTATTGATTTAGCTGGGACTGACGAGTACAAAGAATTTATTCGTTTAGTCGAATTACAGTTAGGCGATACTGTTCATTGTCAGCTACAGGAAATTGATATCGAAGTCGAAGAACGTTTGATCGAATACACTTGGTTACCGCGTACGGGAAACTATAAATCATTAGTTTTGGGCAATGATTTAGAAATGTACTCAAATACCTTCAACAATACGGTAGATAGCGTGCGAAAAGAGCTGAAACTGCAAAGTGAGGTGCTCTCAGAGAAGATTCTAAGCGCCTCAAATCTAATTACCGGTACAGTTGGTGGTTACGTTCGTTTCAGACCGAAGAATAAACCGTCTGAAATTTTGATTATGGACACTGACAACGTTAATACGGCCAAAGAAGTGTGGCGCTGGAACTTAGGCGGTCTTGGCCACTCATCAAATGGAGTGGATGGCCCTTTTAATGCGGCCATGACTGCAGACGGACAAATTGTGGCAGATGTAATTACTGCCGGCACATTTAACGCTGAAATGTTACGCGTTGGCTTTAATGGCATTGGTGATACATTGCAACTCGTGAATAATGCATTGGTGATTTACAATGCTAAAAATAAAATTATGGAACTGACAAAAACAGGTCTCGAATTTTGGAACGACGACATCCAACTCGCTCGAATTGGGACAGCAGGGAAAGTGGCCATTGCTGGAACGGCTGATTTTGGAAAAGATAAGACAGGCAAAGGAGCCTTTATTTCATTAGATACCGCGGCTGAACTTTTCCAAATTGATGATGGGAAAGGATATGGCATCGGTATATACAAAGGTGGACAAATTAACAGTGCGGTTGATCCAGATAATCCTGCAGGTTGGGTACACATGGGAAACATGGGAATTGACGGAACGTTAAACGTTAATAAACTGTTCGTTAACGGAAAAGAAGTCACTGGCGGAGGCTCAGGCGGTGGTGGAGGCGGTGGTACACCACCAAGCCTAACAACCGAACAAGAAAAAAACGCTTGGGCGATTTGGTCTTATCTCAAAGACAGAGATTGGTCCGAACAAGCAGTGGCCGGCGTATTGGGAAACATGGAACAAGAGTCGTACATTATACCCGACACTGAAGAAGGTAGCGGTGGCCCTGGTTATGGATTAGTGCAATGGACGTCTCCGAACGCTGGCGAAACCGGTCGAGCATACGTGCAACGTAAGCTGAAAGAAGCTGGTATTTCTGGCGACTATCGCACGATTAACGTGCAGCTCCAGTTATTGGAATGGGATATGTTAAACGGACAGTACATTCAAACATCCGATTATCCTTATAGCCCCACGCAATTTAAAAAATTAACGGATATCACGACGGCAACGGTTGCCTTCGAACGAAACTTTGAACGACCTGCGGTAACTCATCCAGAGCGTATTCCAATGGCGAAGGCTTGGTATGAAAAACTACATGGCTTAGTGGCCGCAGGAAAATATGGCATGCCTGTACCGGCCGGTTATCAAATCACGTCGTGGTTCGGCGATCGTGATGATCCAATGAATCCCGGTAATTTAGAAACGCATAAAGGGATGGACTTTGCAGATTCATTAGGAACAGCGATTTTTGCAGTAGAAGATGGCGAAGTTATTGCCAGCTTACCAACAGCTGAAAGTGGCGGGTTTGGTGAGTACGTCGTTATTAAGCACGCAGACGGCAATTTTACAGGATACGGCCATCTGAATGCTCGTTCAGTATCTACAGGCGCTAAAGTCAGCAAAGGGTCACAAATAGGCAACATGGGGACGACAGGGAACTCAACAGGTGTTCATCTACATTTCAGTGTTGGGACTGCACTGTGGGGACCGTATCAAGACCCCGCTCCGTTTCTTGGGCTAATACGACCGTAAATTATAAGGAGTGTGACACATGACAATCTACCAATTCAACTTAAGCACGACAGAGCCTAACAACTCTATCGGGCTTATTCGTGTACGACAAGACGATGATGAATCGCAAATTTTCAAAGTAACAATCTATGAAAACGGCTCACCTAAAAATTTAACCGGTGTTTTTGCGGAATTTAATATGGTTGATGCAAAGGACCACGTTATTGTTGATGAAGCTTATATCACAGATGGACCAAATGGTTTGGTTGAATACCATTTAAATAAAGCTGCGATGCAGTCAGTCGGTCGTTGTAAAGCTTACTTTAGCTTTAAAAATGAAGATGATGTTCTATTTAGCACAAAAGACTTTAGTTATAACGTTATTTGGTCCGCACTGAGCCACCCGTTACATCATGGGTGCGACTATGTTTGGACGATTGCAGATTTGATAGAGAATCTGAAAGACTACATTGAACACGCGATGGGTGATTTTGATGATTGGTTTGAATCTGTCAAAGATATTTTAGCCTCGATTGATCCTGGTGGCGTTATTTTAAAAGAACTACTCGATGCACGTCATTCAACACCGTTTGATATGAAACACAGTACATTAAAAGAACGTTTGGACTATACTGATGCCTTAGTTAAAAGGTTAGAGGAGTTAGAAAATAGCTTTGATTTAGCTACGCTAGAGCCTATGTTCGTTTCTAATTTAGCCACTCGAAGAAATGCTGTGCTGCAGGCATTTTGTATTGATACTAAAACTTCACAGTATTATGCAGCACAATCAGATAGTCAAACGCCTGAAGGGTTTGTTATTTCTCAGATATCGCCTGCAGGCAGCAAGTTATTATCTACCATGAACTTTCCAAATTCTGGACATGGGACGACATTTGGCATGGAACGTGAAAAAGACACTATTTATATCTGGACGATTACTAACAATTGTGCGGATGAACAACGTCTAATTCGTGTTCCTTATGTAAAAAACAGCACACTCGACTATTCAACGGACTTGAAAGATTATACACCAGCAAGTCTGAAAAACATCTATTTCACTCCAGTCGTTGACATGCTTCATAACACCATGCTAATTCGCCGTGGTGATGGTTTATGTGAATTACGTCATTTAGATGACATTAAGAACGGCATAGATAAGGTGTTATATAGCGTACAGGTGCCTATCACTGAAAATAATGACGACCGTCCAATGCAAGGCGCTGTTTCACACGGCACTACTTTGTACTGGTACTCCGGTTGGTCAACCAATGCAGTGAAAGTTTTTAAGTATGATATGGTCTCAAAAAAATTACTGATCACACGTGAGTTTGAATTTCCAAATGAGACAGGTAATGGATTTACTGATGATTATCGGGAGCCTGAAGGTTTGGCTTACTATATCAACCCTTATACAGGTAAAGAGTCATTATTGATGGGAATTACGAGTGGGGACTCAATTAAACGTTATCAAATGATTTATGCTATCCACCAACGAGGTGCACAAGAACATTTTGACAGCCTCAGAGCGTTAGAATCTCAAAATTACGCCTATTTTAGAGGTGATGGACGCGCACATGGCATTCCAACTGGACTTACTAAACTGTCTGATTTACGACGAACAGGTGTTTATTATTTAACAGCTGAAATGGGTGCTTTATTGACTGATTTACCTTCCCCACAATTTAAAAAATGCTGGAATCTTTGTAGAAAATAAACCTGGTGAACAACATGATAATTTACGACAAATTGTGACACGGTCCTCTTATAGTCGGAAAAATTTAAGTGTTGAACGAATGTTGGACTACGATGGTAGCGCCGGCATTTGGTCCACTCGCTCGTCAGTAAGTTCACAACAGGAATATATCGCAGCTGCAGATTACGATTATCAGTTATCTAATGTTATTTTGCCAGACACCTATTACATTACAACACCTCAAGCAAAACTATTTAAAGACCATCCTGAAAAAGATGGCGAGTCGGGCTGGTTCTTTGAAGTGTTATCAGGTGATAGCGCTGGAAATTCATTGCAAAGATTAACAAAAAACAGCAGTACGCGCGGACACATTCACCAACGGATGAACAATGGCATAAGTTCGTGGATAGCTACACGAGCCGGTCAATTAGATTATGTAAAGATACCTTTAGTGCCTGCAATCGCTAGTGAAGTAGAAGAACTTCGTGTGGCTAATCAAGGGAATTATTTAATCATTCGAGGGAAAACAAAAATAAATTTCAAAGATAATGACGGTGCTATTTTTGCTAACTTACCTGAAGGCTATCGTCCTAATTTTTACTGGGAGCAAATATGCGCATTAGGAGGGACAACTGGTTATACGAAGGTGACCGTTAATGCGGATGGCCGCATGAATTTTTATGGATTAGATGCAGTTAATGAACCGGCAATTACATCTGTTTATATGTATCTAACAATACCTATCTTTTGATTAGAAAGGAGTCTCGATGATGAAAATAAAAAAAAGTAAATCACTCTCGCATGGAACTAGGGTCTAGCATTAAACCGCTATCCGATTTGAATGTTGAATTTTACGATCAAGATATTAACACGTCAGTTTTGCACTTTATACTGACACGATGCGGAAAGCCAATCAATTTATCAAAAGAAAAAGCGAAAAGCAATATTGTCTTGATTGCTCAAGATGGCAGTAAAATATACGATTTACCTATTGTATTTGATGAAGAAAAAGGAGAGATAAGTTATACAATTCCGACTTGGTTTTTAAAACATACTGGACCTGTTATTGGTCAGATATACGTGTATCAAAATGACAATATTCTTGTGACTCGTATGTTTAGTTTCACGCTAAAAGACAGTCTTACAAGTAGTTACAGTGCTCAAACTAAACTTGAATATATAAAAACATTTCATGACTTAGAAACGGTTATTACTGAACGTGTTCAGCTTATCGAAGAAGCTCTTGCAAACGGAGAGGATTATGTATCTTTGATGAATACGACTTTAGCATCTGGAAAGTCCGAGATAGAAAAAATAGTCAATCAATCTATGTCAGATTTAAAGGATACAGCAACTGATGCTCAAGCAGATGTTTCGGCTGCGGCAACAACAGCTGTAATATCTATTAACGCTGCGGTTACCAGCGGTCAAAAAAACATTGAAACGACTTCGACTACAGCAATGAACGCTGTTGATAAAAAAAGTGAAGAAGTGTTAGCTGCAATTAAAGACGGCGACTTTTGGAAAAAAAGCGAGTTATTCCAAAGATGGAACGCAAATGGAACACAAAAGGCTATCAGCAATATAGATATTGACACGTTTTTTACCGTAGGTGATTTTTATTGTCTAAGTCCTAAAAATGGGCCTACAACAGGAAATGGTTATTTAACGGTCCTTGCCGGTAATATAGACATTACAACCAATTCTGGATACTACCTACAGATTTTTAGAAGCTACAGTACCAATAAAGTATATTCACGCCAACGTAAACAGGGAGCAACCGCTTGGTTGCCTTGGCTTCAAAATATGACAGATGAAGATGTTAGTACTTTTCAAAAAGATCAGATATGGAAAGACGATGGAACTATAAAAATAGAAAGCAACTACGACATGTTAAATGTGACAGAACTAAAAAGTAAAAATATTTATGTAACAACCCCTTTAAACGGTCCTGATACAACTAATTCGTCAGGATATTACAAGCGTAACGTACGTGACGGTGGGTACATGGAAGTGTACTTTTCCGCCTTTGGTAAAAATGAAATTTATCGAAATGCTTATAATGCAGGAACAAGTACATGGCTTGGCTGGATTAAGTTGGCAACAAATACTGATATTTCAACACTACAATCGTCCATTACGACTTTGAAACCAGTTGTTTTATGGTCTGGTTCAGCAAAGGGTGTCGCAAACACCATTTATAAGCTGACACGTGCGATTAATCTTGCTCGTAAGATACGGATTACTTATGATTATCCCGGTGCAAGTGGAAAAGTAGCTGTCATTGATTTAACAAACACTAAGAAGTTTATTATTCACGACTTGAATTTAATTGATGCTGGAAGTGGTGGTGGTGTTTATGAAGCACAAGTTGATTTTTCAACGCTTACAGGATTTCAAATTATTTTTGATGCGGTCTATGACTTGACGACAAGTAAAACAACCCTTGATAAAAATACATTTACTCTAAGAAAAGTAGAGGAGGTAGACTAATGCAGCTTGTTTTAAATGAATCAAATGAAATTGTAGCCTATGCATTAATCGGAGAAATTGAAGGCGCGGTATCCTATGAACTACTGTTGCCGCGGCAGTTTGACAGACTCCGAAGTGACGATGGACGAGATGATGAATATCTGTATGGGTTACCACCGAATTTTGAGGCTGATTTTAAGCCTCTTTATTTTTCTTTAATAGATGATCGCATCATTCTAAATCAAAACTATATCGAACCAATCGAAGAACAAAATAATGAGGCTTTAACTCTTGCTGAATTGACTGAAATGGTGGCTGAAATGTATTTGGCCACAAATCTGAATGGAGGAGAATGACATGACAAGCATTATCGCTTTGAAGCTAGTAATAATGTCTTATAGCAACGGAACATATACATTAGACGATATGAAACAGCTTGTGCTGAATAACCGATTAACTGCCAAAGAATACAAAGACATTACTGGATTTGATTACATCTTAGAGGAGGTATAACATGCACGGAATTGGTGATTACTCATTTGCGGATATTGGTGCAATTGTCGGTTTATTAACATCAGCATTTAGTTTTGTTATTTGGATGCTTAAAAAGCTTGTAATGGATAGACTAAGTTTTGATATGCAAACGTTCAAACGAAGCATTGATATTTTAGCACAAACATTAGATGCAACGACCAAACGATTAGATTCAGCAGAGAAAAAATTACAAGAGCATACGGTTTTATTAGCGAAACATGACGTACGAATAACAGACTTAAGAAAAGAGGAGAATTAATATGAAGAATTTTTTAGGCATTAACTGGCAAGTTCGAATCAAATCAAAAATGTTTTGGGTGGCCATTATCCCGGCTATCCTTTTTTTATGCTCAAAATTATTAATTGTTGTGGGAATTGACTTCAACTTCACGCAACTACAATCGCAGTTATTAGACATTGTAGGTGCGGTATTCAGCGTTTTAGTTCTGTTAGGTGTCGTTATTGACCCAACGACCGAAGGTGCTACAGACAGCTCACAAGCCCAAAAATACGATAATCCAAAAGGAGATAAATAATGAATAAAACAATTAAATTATTAACAGCAGGTGTATTAGCAACAGGGCTATTTTTAGGTAGTGCATTAACAGTATCAGCAAATGATATTAAAAATCCCAAGATTGCTGATGTTTCAGAGTGGCAAGGCAACATCAATTGGTCATTAGCAAAAGATGATTTAAACATGGCAATTATTCGTGCACAGTACGGAACAAACTATAAAGATAAGTATCTTGACCGTAATCAGTCAGAAGCAATTAAGCATGATGTGCCGTTTGGGACTTATGCATACGCACGTTATATCAATGCTGCTGATGCAAAAACAGAAGCACGAGCATTATACAATCGCACAAGTAAAAGTGCTAAGTTTTACGTTATAGATGTGGAAGAATTTACTGTCACATCAGGAACAATGCGTGAGGCAACAAATGCATTCGTTAAAGAGTTGCGATCATTAACTGATAAAAAAATCGGTTTATATGTAGGGAATCATACGTACACGCAGTTCAACTTAGATACTTCTAAGTTTGACTTTGTATGGATTCCAGCTTACCGAACAGCCGCACCCGACCACAAGCATGATATTTGGCAATATACGGACGGTGGACAAGTAAAAGGTATCACAGGTGGTGTTGATTTAAACAAGCTCACAAACGATGCTAAGCCGTTATCTTACTATGTGGGTAAAACAGAGGCAAACGAACAAGCAAATGATTACACAGAGGGTGGCTACTCTGTCGGGCAATCAGTGAAGTTGCTTAATAAAGCTACTCACTACCACACCGGGCAAAAAATCGATGCATCAGTTAAAAACAAAAACTACAAAGTATTAGAAACAAAAGTGATTGCGCAGTCACACTCAAAACAAGCTGTATTACTTAGCGGCATTAATTCATGGGTGTTGGCACAGGACGTTGCGAAAGTAACAGCTGCTGCGAATGATAACTATTACAACACAAATCCGAAACGTGTCACCTTGAAGAAGGCATCTACACTTCGCAAGAAAAACGCGCAAAACGGAGCTGACTGGGATAAGCAATCTAACCAGGTAGCAAGTTTCAAAAAAGGCACTGAATTTGTCATCACAGGCATTAAAAAATCAAGTGGTGGCACACCTCGATTAGTAACGCAATCAGGTCACTTACTCACTGCGAACAAGACATACGTTCAACAAACAACCACAACAGTTGCTAAGCAGTACTACACTGTTAAATCAGGCGACAACGTCGAGTTCATTGCTAAAAAACACGCAACAACAACCGCTAAAATCAAGAGCTTGAACAAGCTTTCAGACGTGAATAAAATTTACGTTGATCAAAAACTACAAGTGAAATAAAACTAAGCTCCGCCTCTTATTTGAGATAGGGCTATATAGAGTATATATACATGAAAGTGAAATTAAATTCATATCGCACTGAAAAATATTAGTATATTCGTTTTAAATGTTCTGAATACTAAACATTTATGAATGTTGTAATATATATTTTTCGTTGACGTTATGTTCAATAACAGGTAAGATAGGGTTAACTAATAGAACAGTCTCTCGCACCGCTTGTCTAAAGTGTACTAAGAGGGGCTGTTTTTCTGGTATGAGATAATAATGTAGAAGGGGTTGTGGAATATGATGGGAAAAACATATGATGCACTCGATATAGCAAAATATATAATAGGTAAATCAGAAGGAGGAATTAGTAATCTAAGACTACAAAAAACTATGTATTTTTTACAAGGAGAGTATCTTGCGGAATATGGTAAGCCTTTATTTGATGATATTATTGAAAAATGGAGACTAGGACCTGTAACACCAAGTGTTTATTATAATTACAATCAATTTGGTAGTAACCCTATAACTGAAGAAAAAGAATTATATGTTACTAAGTCAAATGTGGTATGGAAATCATTTGATTCTGCTAAATTAGAGGATGTCAAAAATTTTATAGATAAGGTTATTAAAGAATTGTCTAAATATGGAGATTTCGATTTAGTCGAATTAACTCACGCACACCCTATGTGGAGTAATGATGAAAAAGATATTCTTTCAGGTGTAAGACATTTGCAATATAAAAATGACGAAATCGAAAAATATTTTAAAAAAAATAGTATTGTTAAATAAGAGGTGGTAAGAATAGTGCCTAGTAAAGATGTACAGACTATATTAGATATTGTAGAAACTAATGATGAAGGTAAAATTGTAAATTTAAATCCGGTCATAGAAAAAATAATTAACCTCTCTAGTAACCGTTTTTTAGAATCTGATGAAATAAAAATTGTCTCAATATATCTACAAGAGTATATTACAAAAAAGAACATTCCATACCCTATTATAACTAGTAGTGTTTATTCTATTAGCAGTAAAAGTATTGAAATTGATGTGTTTGACACAAATTTCGATAGAATAGTAGAGGCAGTTTGTGGTGAAATTGATACAGAGACTGAAAAATTCAAAAGCAAAGTAAAAACACATTATAACCTTGCATGTGTTCAAAAAAGTTATATAGATAAAAATATGGTAGATGCAAATAAAAATAGTTTACAGGCGAAGAAAATTATAGAAGACATACAAGATATAAAAGGGAAAATATATACAGACTTTGTTGCAATTATGGGGATATTTTCCGCTTTGATATTTGGTTTGTTTGGAGGGTTTTCAGCTATAGGAGACATAGTAACTGCTACGTTTAATAAATCTATTAATTTACCTAATATAATGATAGCGATTTCTTTGACACTAGGATCACTAAGTTTATTATTATTTGCTTTAATGCAAGGCATTAAAATACTATCTAAATCAACTTTAAAGAGTTGTGGATGCGACAATAAAACGAAATGTTATCATTCTGTTTTTCAACGACATCCAGTTATGAGTCTTAATCTTATTGCTTTATCATCAATTTTCATTATTAGTGTGTTAGTTAAAATAATCCCAAAAACTGTTTTTGAATGCATATATGTGAAAGAAACGTACTTATATTATGGATTAGTTATGATAGGAATAGTTTTGATTATTGGAATGATTGTAAGTCTCAATTGGTCAGTAAATAAAAAATGGCGTATATTTGGAGAAAAAACAAACAAAAAATAAAAGCGTACTTAGTAATTACAGTTTTTTTAAAATAGAAAGATACCAATTCATTTACCACTATAGAATGTATGTTTTTTTGAATTCGACTAATTAAATAAAGGTATATTTATCTTGTTTGGATTTTAATGTCACTATATATATTAACAGATATTTTTGGAAAAGCCATTTGTGATTCCAAAGATAGTGTACACTAATGGTACATTATTTGATGGGTAAACATCTTGTAATCATTATTATATCAAGTGTTTATAGATAATTAAACAATGGTCGCCGTCTCCATTAATTTGGAACGCTAAAAGAGGATAATACTCACTGCCCCAATGGGTTTCGTGAGTATTGTCCTCTTTTTTTGTCCACTTCTTCCGTAATGTCTTCCGCTTTGTTTAAAAACTGACATATTGAATGGATTTATCGGCTGTTTGTTCTTTTTATTTTATGTCATTATCGGCCGTATTCCATATATTCATACTGAATTTCGCCAGACATTTTCATATCACGAGGTGTAGAGCGAAATGCTTCATCTTCAGACATACCTTGCTGTATTTTATAAGAAACAGGGGTCATTCCATATTTATTCAAAAAGCCTGTTAATGTCGTTTCATCTATACTATAACCTTGTTCGTTGGTCTGCTCGGTAGGTTGCTTTTCTGAGTCAGAATCTTGATATTCAGTGGCTGCTTGTGAAATAATCAAGCTCATTCCTCTTCATTTGATTTAAACACTTTTGCGATTGCTAAGGCAATCAGTATCACAGCAAGGGCATAGAGAAACGTTACGATGAGGTAATTAGGTTGAGTTGCAACCATTGTGTAGGTGACACCGCCAAGGGCGATTAAGAGACCAAGTACAATTTGGATGATAAAAGATGACATGATGTAAGCTCTTTTCTTTTAGATACGACTAGTTCGTTGTGGAATAATGTAGGTAACAAGTTATTCATTTAATTTCACCCGTTGTAGTCGCAGTGCATTAAGCACAACCGACACTGAGCTAAAGGCCATCGCGGCACCTGCGACCCACGGTGCGAGGAGGCCGGATGCAGCAATCGTAATGCCGATGATGTTGTAAGCAAACGCCCAAAAAAGGTTTTGTTTAATGTTACGCATCGTTTTACGACTGATGATGATGGCATCAACGATAGCGTTAAGGTCACCACCGATTAAGGTAATATCAGCGGCAGCGATTGCCACGTCGGTGCCGGTGCCAATCGCCATCCCGATTTGAGCGCTCGCAAGGGCAGGGGCATCATTAATACCATCGCCTACCATTGCTACGATTTTTCCTTCGTGTTGTAACTGCTCAATCGCCCGCGCTTTATCGACAGGGAGCACCTCAGCAATGACGGTATCAATGCCGACTTTAGCACCAATTGCTGCTGCTGTTCGGGCATTGTCGCCGGTCATCATCATCACGGCGATGCCCATTTTTTGTAAGGTGCCGACAGCAGCTGCCGACGTCGGTTTGAGCGTATCCGCTACAGCCACTAAGCCGGCATAGCGGCCGTTAATACCTACAATCATGGTCGTTTTTCCTTCGTGTTCGAGGCGGGTCATCGTTGCTTCAAGCGCCGCAGTCGCGATGCCATTTTGGTGCATCAAGGCACGCGTGCCAATCACGATGGTATCGTTAGCAACCGTTGCATTTACACCGTAACCAGGCACTGCCTCAAACGCCTCGGCGTTATCGATAGCAATCCACTCGGCTGACACCGCATCAACAATGGCTTGAGCGAGTGGATGTTCCGATTGTTTTTCAGCAGCGGCCACAACTGCTAAAAAGGCCGTTCTCGTCTGTTGAGGAGCGAGGATAACGTCAGTTAAAACCGGTTGACCATGTGTGAGTGTGCCGGTCTTATCGACAACAACGGTGTCAATCTGCCCAGTTTGTTCAAGGTATTCGCCACCTTTGAACAAAACACCCATTTCAGCAGCACGACCGGATCCTGCCATAATCGAGGTCGGGGTTGCCAAGCCTAGCGCACAGGGGCAAGCGATTACAAGGACGGCGATAAAGACTTCAAAGGCAGTCGTAAAGTCACCTGGAGCAAACAAGAAAAACCAACTGAGCCCACTAATAAGAGCAAAGCCAACAACAATCGGCACAAAAACACCGGCAATCGTGTCAGCTAAGCGTTGAATCGGTGCCTTTGAGGATTGGGCATCTTCGACAATCTTAATAATTTGACCTAAAGCCGTATCGCTGCCGATTTTTGTGGCCCTCATGGTGATGAAACCAGTTTTATTAAGGGTTGCCCCATAGACGCTATCGCCACTCTGTTTAGAAATGGGTATGCTTTCGCCGGTTAACAGCGCTTCATCGACGACGGATGAACCGTTAATGACCTCACCATCGACCGGGATTTTGGCACCAGGCTTAATCGCAATTAAATCATTGAGCTGAACGTCGGCAAGTGGCACTGCACGTTCGTGACCATCACGAATGACGAGAGCGGTTGCTGGTTGCAGTTCAATTAATTTTTTGATGGCATCCGCCGAGCGACCTTTGGTCTTAGCTTCGATTAGCTTGCCTAATAACACTAAGGTGATTAGGAGTGCGCTTGTTTCAAAGTAGAGTTGGGGCGCTTGTGAGCTGCCGCTTGTGGCAATGGTTTGATAGAGACTGTATACGTAAGCCGCAGAAGTGCCCAACGCAACGAGTACATCCATGTTAGCACTCCAATGTCGGAGCGCTTTGTAGGCGCCAACATAAAAGCGACCACCAATTAAAAATTGCACCGGAGTGGCTAATAACAGCTGAAACCAAGGATTCATCAAAAGGGCGGGCACATAGATAAAAGCCGTGAATGAAAAATGCGCCACCATGCTCCAAAGCAAGGGCAAGGTTAACACTGCGGCAATGAGCAGTTGGCGTGTTTGCGCTTGTAAGTCGCGCGCACGGTAATCAGCTGCGGGTTCCTCAGCTTGTAAATGATGGGCGTGATAGCCGAGCTTTTCAACCGTTGACACCATGCGAGCAACGTCAATCGTGTGGGGAAGATAGCCAATGTGCGCCTGTTCCCGAGTGAAGTTGACAGTGGCCTGTGTCACACCATCTAATTGTTGCAAGCCGTGTTCGATTCGCGCGGCACAAACCGCACACGACATGCCAGTAAGCGCGAAGTCAGCTGTTGCGGTGACGATATCGAATCCGAGTTCTTTAATCGTTGCGGCAATCGCAGCTTCGTCAAGTTGAGCGCCATCATAGGTGAGAACGGCTTGTTCTCGAGTGAAGTTAACTGAGGCCTGTGTCACACCGTCTAATTGCTTGAGTCCTTTTTCAATCCGTGTGGCACAGACGGCACACGACATGCCAGTGATTTGCAACTGGGTGTTTTTTAAGACAGCGGTTGTTGTCATCGTAACCAACTCCTTTCGGTCGTTATTTTTTCATGAGTTTATGGATGGTTAAAACAAGTTCATCAAGCACGTCGTCATCGCCAGCCGCGAGTCGATCTACGACACAGCCTTTTAAATGGCCCTCGAGCAACAGCTTGGCGACGCTGTTTAAAGCGGCTTGACTGGCCGCCAGTTGGGTAATAACGTCATCGCAGTAGACATCATCCGCAATCATTGTTTTGATACCACGGATTTGACCTTCGATACGGTTCAACCGCGTCGTTAAGTTTTGTTTGACTGCCTCAGGATGGTGGCTTTTGCGACAGTTTGGGGTGGTTTTGTTGGGGGTCGTCATTAAAATCAGCTCCTTATAGGAGTAGTATAACATACCTACAGGGGGTATGTAGGAGCCGCATTTTAAAGGGAGATACTAGTTGCATCGAATATAAAGCGGCAACAATCAGCGACAATAATTGTGACAAAGTTATAAAAATAACGAAAATTATCGTTTTGAGGCTTTTCTCTTCCCCCCCGATTATCCGATAAAAGCCACTACTGCTGCAATTATTTGTGACGCGTGAGTATTTTAAATTCAAATTAAAGGAGTTTCTTTTATTTGAATTAGCACAAAGGAGCTATCCCTCAGAGAACAGCTCCTCAGATTGAAGGTAAACGGAGAGCAAGGCATCAATGTGTACATTATCGAAAGTGATGTCCATTTACACTTAGTATTCAGCGTGCAGGGCCTTTGCTAAATGTTCTAAAATAAATAAAATCGGTAATTTAGAGGTGACGTCCTGTCCGTTAAAACTTTCGGAGGGAATGAAATAAGAAATGTTCGCATCGGATAACATCGCCACGGTTGACGATGGCGAGTTTGTAATTGAGATAATCGAGGCATTTCTAAATGGTGGAGAACTTAAATAATTAACAATATCGGTTGTTTCCCCTGAAACGCTAATCGCGATAACGCAAGACTGCTCCATAATTTGATTAGAGACAAAGTTTTGTGGATTGGTAATGGGTTGTTCAATGCGTAAAGCCATTTTTGATAATGACGAAAAATAAATAGCCCCATAGTTAGCGAGAATATCAGATGTTCCAACACCTAAAAAAAGAACGAACTCTCTGTCTTTCAGCAACGAAACGGCCGCTTTTATTTGATCTTGAAACTCTTTTTCATTGCTACGATTCAAAAAATTACTATAGACGTAGGAATCGAAATTCAACGTATTTTTTTTTGATTGTTGTTCTTCAAGGTAGATTTTCATACGGATTTTGAATTCATTAAAACCATCACATTGGAACTTTTTACAAAAGCGTTGTATAGTTGCGACACTCGTATGTTTTTTTTTGGCTAAGTCTCTAATATTAATATGTGGCATTATCTCTAAATTGTTAGAAATAAAGCGGTAAATTTCGTAATCAATTTCCCCCAAGGTAGGGGTGTGTTCTAAAAATAACATTTAACAGCCTCCCGTTGATACGCAGTGTATCTAGTTAGATAATTGTACCGAGTATACCGTTTGGGAGTCTTTATGACTAGGATGTGTTATTAGTGAGCTTTGTTTATGGTAAATTAGAATTAAGTTATTAGCTAATAGCATTAATGTAAACGAATACATTTTTAGATGTAGGAGGAGAAAAAAGTGAATAAGTACGTTGGTTTTTTAGCAAGTAAGTTAGCACCTTTAGGTATAAAACTAGGAACACAAAAACACTTAGTTGCTATCCGTGATGGGATTGTCTATTCGATGCCGTTAGTAATGATTGGGTCACTGTTCTTAATTATTTCCAATTTACCGATTCCTGGATACAGCGAGTTTTTAAACAATACAAGTGATTTGATGGTATGGTTTAATAAAATTGTAGATGGCTCATTTGGTGCGATGGGACTAGTCGCCAGTTTTTCGATAGCCTATAGTCTTGCGCATCAGTACAAAATTGATGGGATTTCAACGGGGATTATTTCATTATCCTCATTTTTAATTGTGACACCTAATATACTAGACAGCACTGATGCCGCGGGTGTACCGCTCCTGTTTTTGGGAAGCCGTGGATTGTTTATCGCAATGTTGATTGGTCTATTATCAGCGGAAATATTTAGATGGTTTGTTAAAAAGAACATCCGAATTAAAATGCCCGATTCTGTACCACCGGCAGTATCTCAATCGTTCTCTGCCTTAATTCCTGGTTTTGCGATTATTTTGTTTTTTGCATTGATTTATCAAGCATTGAATATGTTTGATATTACAAATATTCACGATTTAATTTTAATTATTTTTAATAAGCCGCTAACCTTTTTGGGTGGCACGTTATTTGGCACGATGATTGCTGTGAGTTTAAATTCTATCTTTTGGTTTATTGGCCTTCATGGTGGAAACATTGTTGGTTCGGTCATGGGACCTATTTGGTTAATGAATACTGATGATAACAGAATAGCGTTTCAAGCAGGCAAAGAAATGCCGCATATTTTCACATCGACCTTTACGGATGCATTTGTTTATATCGGTGGGGGAGGGGCTATATTTGCTTTAGTATTCTTGCTCTTTTTCTTCTCGAAAAGTAAAGAAGGTAAGACGATGGGGAAATTGAGTTTCTTCCCAGATATTTTCAATGTTGGAGAACCAGCAATGTTTGGGATTCCAATTGTTATGAAGCCAATTTTATTCTTACCCTTTGTGCTTGCACCGATGGCGAATACAGTGATTGCCTATATCGCAATGTCCTCTGGACTGGTTGCTAAAACAGTCGGGATAGCCATTCCATGGACAACACCACCATTAATCAGCGGTTATCTTGCTACAGGCGGAGATATAACGGGATCGATTTTACAAGTAGTCATAATTGTAATTGATATCTTAATTTACTTCCCGTTCTTTAAGATGTTAGATAATGAAAAAATGAAAATTGAGAGTTTCTCGAAAGGAATGGACAAATGAAAAGACTATTGAATTGTCAGGCAAGTGACTTTAAGAAGATGAAGGGAGCCGATTTGAAACGAGCAATTTTAGCGAGTGAAGGTCGGACAGTCTGTTCTGAAAATGTGGTTATGAGTCAACCTTATGATTCGAATATTACAAATGCTGAAGTTGCAAAAAGTTTTGGAGCGGATTTGATTCTATTAAATGCATTTGATTGTATTCATCCTATTGTAAATGGTCTAGGGGAAAACACTACCAATCCAGTGCAACAATTAAAGGATTTAACGGGACGTCCAATCGGAATTAACTTAGAGCCTGTAGATGAAACAGCGGAACTGTTAGAATATAAAACAGAGCTGGAATCAGGGCGGATATGCTCAGTTGCAACGATTCAGAAAGCACAGGCATTAGGTGTTGATTTCATTTGCTTAACAGGGAATCCAGGAACGGGTGTAACTAATAAAGAAATTAAACGAGCGATTAAGACTGTAAAAGAACATTTTGATGGTTTAGTCATTGCTGGTAAGATGCATGGTGCAGGTGTTAATGAATCGGTTTTACCAGATGATGAAACAATTGATGCTTTTATTGCGAGTGGTGCGGATGTTATTTTAGTACCAGCTTTAGGTACAGTTGCAGGTGTGACAGAACAAGAATTTCATGTGGTTGTTAAAAAAATTAGAGCAGCAGGAGCTTTAGTGATGTCGGCGATAGGTACGAGTCAAGAATCATCGTCGCAACATGTGATAGAAGAGATTGCATTGAAAAATAAAATGGCAGGAGTCGACATTCAACATATTGGTGATGCAGGTGTTGGTGGAATGGCACCACCGCAAAACATCTTTGCACTATCTGTTGCAATTCGAGGATTACGCCATACAGTGAGTATGATGGCACGTTCGATAAAACGTTAGAAGTAATACGTGTAAGACAGAAGACAGGCGAGTAGTTGCATTCAACTACTCGCCTGTCTTTTGCTTATTTATCTTCACCAATCTCTTCAATCGGTTGTTGCAGTGCTTCATTCACTAAGGCGCGAACAGCATCAGTTGACTTGGTGTTCATCAAAGCATTGCGTAGTTCGGCTGCGCCTTTGAAGCCGCGTACATAAATTTTAAAGAAACGGTGCATATGTGTAAAGGGACGAGGTTCGGTTATTTTTGCATAGTGATCATAAAGGTCAACTTGCAACAACAATAAGTTTAAAAAGTCAGCAGCTGAATGTGCTTGTGGCTCGATCTCGAAAGCATAAGGGTTTGTGAAAACACCACGGCCAATCATCACACCATCCACACCATATTTTTCGACGAGTGCTAAACCATCGGCACGATTCGCAATGTCGCCATTAATCGTTAGCAATGTTTGTGGTGCAATTTCATCACGCAGCTGCTTAATTGCTGGAATCAGTTCGTAATGCGCATCGACCTTACTCATTTCTTTACGCGTCCGCAAATGAATCGTTAAGTTAGCAATGTCTTGTTTTAACACATGAGTTAGCCAGTCACGCCATTCATCGATTTGGGTAAAGCCAAGACGTGTTTTGACACTAACAGGCAGCCCACCTGTTTTAGCAGCCTGAATAATTTCAGCCGCATTTTCAGGGTAATTGATTAAGCCGGAGCCGCGTCCTTTTGAAACCACGTTTTGAACGGGGCAGCCCATGTTTAAGTCAACGCCTTTAAAGCCCATTTCTTTCATGCCTATACTCATCTGTGCAAACAATTCGGGTTTGTTACCCCAAATGTGTGCAACTAACGGCTGCTCATCCTCAGTAAAGGTTAAACGACCACGCACGCTTTCTTTGCCTTTAGGGTGGCAGTAACTTTCCGTATTAGTGAACTCGGTAAAAAAGACATCGGGTTTGGCAGCTTCACTAATGACGTGTCGAAAGACAACATCGGTCACATCTTCCATTGGTGCTAATATAAAAAACGGCTTTGGTAAATCAAGCCAAAAATTGTCTTGCTTAGTCATTTCATCTTCTCCTTAGTCATTATCTTCTAAATTATACATGCTCATAAATAGTATCATTTTTCGGCGGAACTTGCACAGACTTTCGCTCATGATGGTCTTATTTTTTTTTGAATAAAAGCGATGATATTAATGTAGAGAGTCGTTAGTTCCATCGGTGTTTGATCGAGGTCATTTTGGAGCCACTGTTCAATCAAGCCTAAAAAGGCCGATGTGATAAAGGCGATAAAATAATCAAGTGGTACATTGAGGTTTTGCTGGTAATAGTCGTTTTTGCTGAGATTAATTTGCACTTTTTCTGCAAAAGCTGCCTTAAAACGAAGGTGAAAACCAGCCCGACCATGGTCACTTAAAAAAATCTTCAGCAAGGGTGATTGGGTGGCGATAGATCGAAATAAACTGGCCGCTAACAGTTCCTGCTCTTTGGCAAAGGTAGCAGGAGTGGCATAGCGCGCCTGTAACTCGTCAAGATGATTGCCGATATCAGTAAACAGTTGCTGTTCGACCTTATCGAGGAGGTCGAACTTATCCAGATAATGTAAATAGAACGTGCCGCGGTTAATCTTTGCTGCCGCGGTAATGTCACCAATCGTAATCGTATCAAATGTTTTCTTACTCATAATGTTAATAAATGCTTCGGTAATAAGTGCTTTCGTGCGCTTATTTTTTTCGATATAACGACTCATAAACACCTCTTTCTCAAAAATGAACAAGTTGTTCACTTTTGTTGATTGCTTTGGTTTGTTGCTCATTATATGATAATAACATAAAAATAAACAAGTTGTTCAAATTTGGAAGGGGATAGTTAACGTGCGATTATTTAAAGAAAAATTAGCCTGGGCGGCACCGATTGCGGTTATTTTAATCATTGCTTTATTTTCGGTCAACCTCTTTGTGCAAGGGGATCCACAAATTAAAAATTTACCGGTTGCATTGATTGTGAATGATGAAGGTAAAAACGTCGATGCGGTTAAAACAGCCGTGAAAAACATGAGCCAAGGCGTCGATGGTGCAGAGCCAGTGATTGCTTTTACAACTGAAAAAGAGGCTGATATTGACACGCTCTTTAATGACAAAACCTATTATGCGGCCTTAGTTGTTCCAAAAGGCTATCATGATGCACTGACAGATGCGGTTAAAAATAAGCAACCAGCAACCTTAAAAGTGTATGTGAACCAAGGATACAATGCGACGGGGGCCAATGCGGCAAAAACGGCCTTAACAGCACTCGTTAATCAAATGAGTCAACAGTATTCAACAACCTTTATTAAACAACTAGGGGATAAACAAATTGATGCGGCTGATGCAACCGTGCTGGCGAATCCAATTGTGGCACAAGATAAAGTCTTTAATGCTGTGACAGCAAAAACAGCCAATGGGAGTGCACCGTTATTAATGGCGATGCCAGCTTGGGTCGGTGCTTTAATCGGTGGCTTCATCGTCTTTTTAGCAACCGCAAGCATTGTAAAAAAAGAACGCTTGAACCGGTCACAAGTGCTACGCTTAATGAGCAATCAACTGCTGTTTGGGATTATCATCGCCTTATTCTCAGGCTTTACAGTCGCAACCATCGGCACAATTGCGGATATTGCGATGCCGAGCTATTTATTAGTGGCGCTATTCGTGTCATTTGCTGCTTTCTGTTTCTACTTACTCGTTTCAGCGGTAACCGCGTGGATCGGCAAACCAGCCATTACGCTTTTCATGGTGGTAATGTTATTAGGCATGGGTGTCATTATGATGCCACCTGAAATGCTTCCTGATTTCTTCGTCAACTTTGTTCGTCCATGGATTCCCATCCGCTTTGCTGCTGAAGGCTTACGTGATATTTTCTACTTCGGTAGCGGCTTCTATACTGGTCATTCATTTAATGTGATTGCCGGCATTGGAATCGTTGGTTTAATCGTCTTTGTGTTATCAGGATTTAAACGACAAAATCGTTAAATAAAATGCCCCCGTAACGTTTTGGTTACGGGGGCGTTTTATGTCTAAAAAGCTATTTAAAAACCATTGTTCTCACTGACTGTTTTAAACCAGAGACCACTTTTTTTGAGCGAACGCTCATACGGAGCGTTTAAAGCCATCCGATAAAAACCATAGCGATTAGTATAGCCGTTAAGCCATGACCAACAGTCAACAAAGGTCCACGTATGATAGCCAAAACAGTTGCTGCCAGCAGCAATGCCACGATGTAATTGTCGCAAATGATCCTGCATAAAAGTAATGCGGTAATCATCTTCAATCATGCCAGCAGCGTTCATGAAGCGGTCCTCATCGGCCACGCCCATCCCATTTTCAGCCACGTACCACGGAATGTTGTGATACTCATCTTTAATCATCACAGCCATGTCATAGAGTGCTTCGGGGTATATTTCCCACCCACGGTAATGGTTCATTTTTTTGGCAGGCCAATCATAAGGACTGTAAAAATCTGCCGGCATTTGCGCAGGGGATTTTGGCTGTGTCGGCGCTTGCACCCGGCGTGGTTGGTAATAGTTAAGGCCGAGAAAATCAACGGGATTAGCAGCGATGCGAGCTGCATCACCATCTTCGGTTAGTGGCATGAGCTGATGTTCGCTCAATAAGGCAATCAAGGCTGGCGGAAAGTGTCCAAGCACACAAGGGTCGAGAAAACTTTTGCTATTAAGGAGATCGGCCGCATCTTTTGCGCGTTGATCGGCCGCTGATTCACTGCGAGCATAGGTTGGTGAAATGTTAAGAATTATTCCAATTGAGCCTTTGAAACCACCGGTTTTAAAGGCTTCAACAGCGGCAATATGGGCCATTAGCGTATGGTAGCCGACTTGGACAGCTTTTTTTTAAATCGACCACTGCTGGATAATGATAACCGAATAAGTAGCCACATTCAACATGAACAATCGGTTCATTAAAAGTCGTCCATTGTGGCACGAGATCGCCAAAAAGGTCAAAGGCAGTCTGTGCATAAAAGGCGAAGGCATTAACCGATTCACGAGTTTCCCATCCACCTTTTTCCATCAACCACCATGGCATATCGAAATGAAAGAGGTTAATAATGGGGTGGATGTGAGCCTTATTAAGGGCTTTAAAATAGTCGCGGTAATAAGAAACAGCTTCTTCATTGATGTTTTTTCCGTCAGGCAATAAGCGAGTCCATGAGATGGATGTGCGATAAGAAGTCAGGCCAATTGCTTGCATCCGCTTAATATCATCAGCATAGCATTCATAGACATTAGAGGTGATAGCGGGGCCTTGATTCGGTTGGAAGTTAGCTGGTGCAAGCTCATACCATTTATCCCAAGTTGAGGGGCTTTTTCCGTTTAAGAGGGCATGTCCTTCGGTTTGGGGAGCAGAGGCGGCAGCGCCCCATAAAAAATTAGTTGGAAACTGGTACATAAGAGACCTCACTTTCTAATAGTAGTGTTAAAGCAGTAATTGATGTGGCAGCTGGAAGAGTAACTTGTCCTTTTATAATGCAGAGACTTTCACCTGTATCAGTTACCAGACATTGGCTTAGCGGACTGTTGAGTTGCAAATCAGCTAATGTCAAGCTAGTAGCTGTTGGCTGTGGTAATAAAAAGGCGAACACTTTGTTCTCCTTTTGAGTGAAATACCAAGGGTCAAGGGCCTTGATGTTAAAGGGACGGGTGCCATAAATACCGTCACCAAATCGTTTGAGCCACGCGCCAAATTCGCTCAGAAGCTGCTGCGCCTCCAAAGGTAAAGAGCCATCTGGTTTAGGACCGATGCCAAAAATCACATTGCCACCCAGTGCTACGATTTTTACGAGCGTTTCCAGCAATTCAGCGAAGGATTTATAGGTGTCATTCGGCACGTACCCCCAATTTTTGGCAAAGGGAATATTGCTTTCCCAAGCTTTAAGCGGTAATTCAGTCGGAATCTGACGTTCCGGCGTAACGTAGTTTTCAAAGGCACCGCCAATCGTACGGTCAACAACGAGCAGATTCGGTTGCAATTGCCGTAATTGTGGCACGAGTGTTGTCATATCAAGCTGTTCGTTGTTGGCACGATTCACCCAACCACCATCAAGCCACAGAATGTCTAATTCGCCGTAGTTTTGGCACAGTTCAGTCAATTGCGCAGCAACAAAGTCGTTAAACTTTTGCCAGAGTGCGGGTTGTTTGAGCGGGTCATAGCTTGCATAACGGCCACGTGGCTCAGAACCGGGCACCCAATAAGCAGGATGGTGCCAATCGGCTTTAGAGTAATAAGCACCAACGGCCAGCTGTTCCTTTTTAAAGGCGGTTGCAAGCGCTTTGAAAACATCAGCTGTTGGTTGGACAGCATAAGGACAGTCAGATGCCGTCATTTTATAGTCAGTCTGCTGTGTATCGTACATTGTAAAGCCATCGTGATGTTTCGTCGTAAACAGCATATAGTTAAAACCAGCTGCCTTAATTTGCTGTGCCCAAGCTGTTGCATCAAATTGGAGGGGATTGAACTGCTGATTGAGTCGCCAATAATCTTGACGCAACACGTCTAAATCATCACGCCACGGTTTTTTACGGGCCCACTCATCTTCAGCCGATAGTTGCCATGATTCAACAATGCCGGCTTCGCTATAGAGACCCCAATGAAAAATGACACCGATTTTTTGATCTTTAAACCAGTCAATTTTTTTGGCTAAGCCAGGTGTGAGCGCTTGATACCGTTCTAGCGCTGTATCATCATTTGATTCAATATCTGCACGGTTAATCGCCATCTAATCACTCGCTTTTTAGGTTATTTTTAACAATGGAGTCACGCCATAAAATCGTATTGGTGAGTGTAAAGGTTTCACTTTTTAAGTGGTCTTGATTGCGAATCTTTTCAAGCAGTCGTTCGACCGCTAATTGACCAATTAGCGGAATCGGTTGTTTGATGACCGTAAGCTGTGGATAAAAGATATCACTGGCATCAAAATAATCGTAACTGGCAAACGAAAGAGCACTGCCAATGTGGATTTGTTGTGTATGAATTGTCTGCAACGCCCCCAGTGACATGTTGTAGTTACAGACGAACACGGCAGTGACTTTTTGTGTGAGCAAATGGGCCATGCCACGGGCACCACTTTCTTTAGAATAATCACCGTAATAAATCAGCTCTTCTGCTAACAGCTGTTGCTGTGCTTCAAACGCATCAAGAATGCCTAGAAAACGTTCACGTGCAACATAGTCGGTTTGTGGTGCAACAATTACACCAATCCGCTCGTGTCCGAGCTCAAGCATCTTGGCGAGTACCTTTGTTGTGCTGGCACGATTATCGACGACAATCGAATCGATTTGGGAATTATCGAGTGGTGTAATCAATGATACGATGGGAAATGGTAAGTGTTTCAACATGTCTAGCTGCGGCCACTGTTGCTCGGCACCGACAATAATTAAGCCATCGATTGCACGAGAGGCAAAATAGTTGAGCTTTTTGGGAATCAGTTGTGGATCATCACGGTAATTCGATAATAACAGTGAATAGCCGAGTGGTTCTAATACATCATCAATTTTGGCGACAAGAGCAGCACTGAAATTACTTTGCATGTTATTCATTAATAAGCCAATTGTGTGCGTTTCGCTACTTTTTAATCCTTTGGCAAAAAAAGTTTTTCTTTGTAATCCAAGGCTTCAATCGCAGCAGCAATTTTTTTGGCGTTTTGAGGTCGCAGTTTATGACCGTTTAAGTAGCCAGAGACACTACCGACAGAAACACCGGCCTGTTTGGCGACTTCTTGAATCGTTGCCATTGAGATTCCACCTTTCTATTGTGTTTGATTAAGTTTTTTTATTAATTGATTGCTTGCAAGTACAAAAGGTAAATAGATGAAAATATCGAGGATGAAAAGCGCTGCCGCCAGTAAGGTAGCAGGAATGTCACCTGCTGTTGTTACCCAAGCAGTAATAATCGGTGGAAGTGTCCATGGTGGAATGACGACACTTTTAGCAACGAGTCCCATCACAGTGAGCGGATAGGCAATCGCGAGGTTGATGAGTGGCACGCAGATAAAAGGAATCACAAAGAACGGATTCATCACAACGGGTAAACTAAACATAATTGGTTCAGAGATGTTGAATAAGCTCGGTAGTAGGCCAATTTTTCCGACCTGACGGTAGTTTTTTTGTTTTGAACCAATAAAGATGGCAATTAAGAAGGGCAAAATCGCACCTGTTCCACCAAAGAGGGTGTACATGCCAATCCAAGGATTCGTGACAATGTTTGGAATCGGTAAGCCAGCTGCAAAAGCATCCATGTTTTGTTGAATCGCAATTAACATCGGCGGTGAGGTCACCGACGAGACGATGTTTTGTCCATGCAGGCCAAAGAACCAAAAAATTTGGGTTAACAACTCAACACTGAACAAGCCAATCGGTGATTGCATTGCAAATTGAAGCGGGCTCGAAATAACCTTCGTTACCACATCAGGAATGGTCATCCCTGTTAATGAGACGAAGCTAAACGTACCAACCGCAAAAATGATAATGACGATGGCCTCGGGAATGAGCGAGTTAAAGGAATCACTAACTGCCGGTGGAACCCCGTCGGGCATACTGATACGTAGTTTTTTATTTTGTGAAATACGCAGTAATAATTCGGTGCCAAGCAGTGCAGCAATAATACCAACAAACATCCCTCCTGAAGAAGTTAGTGATTGCATGTAGGCACCTGCAATTTCAACCGATTGTTCGGCACCAAGTGGTATTACGTCATTCATGAGTGGAAACATAATTAATGCAAGCGCAAGGCTTAAAATACCAGCATGTATCGGATTGAAATACTTCGCTTCGATTTTCGAAACGCTCACATAATGTGTTGCAAGGCGATAGCCGATTAAAAAGGTTAAATAAATTGTCATGAAACCCATCGTACCATTGTTAACCATCGTCGCTAAATTCGAAAGTGGTCGTAAATCGAGCCAACTTTGATTGATTTTGACGTTGGTAAAGACGAGGGCGTTTAATAAAATAAAGAGCGAGTTGACCATAATGATGGGCATAATATCAATAAAACTATCACGAATCGCTACTAAATGACGCTGATTAGCCATTTTAGCAGCCAAGGGCATTAAGCGCGTGCTTAACTTATCAGAAAAAGACATAAATGTTCCTTCTTTCATCAGTTTATCGTAAAACTTGAATCGATTCAAGTTCATCGTAAAACAAAATGTAAACGATTGCAAATACTGTTTTTGAGAGGAACTAATCATTAGTATTTATAAGATGCAATAAATACTGTAGCCAAATCAGGGAGAGTTAAACGGAGACCAAGAGAGTGAGGGGATGAAACGATATGATAATTCTCGAAAAAATAATTTTTGGCGGATGAGTTCTTGCAAGCATCTTTTGAAAGTAGATGATAGAGGGTCTAAAAGTAATTTTTTGCATTAACTTTGTCTGCTCGCTATACTTAAGAGGTAAGCGCTTTATTTAAGAGCAAGGATGAATGGAGTGAGAAGATGACAACCGAAAAAGAAAAGATGATAGCAGCACAATTGTATCGTTCGAATGATGCCGTACTGAAGGCGGAGATGAAACGGGGACGACAATTGACACGTCTATTTAATACAAGCACAGAAGAACAGCTTGATTATCGTACGACCTTACTGAAACAGCTGTTTGCAAAGACAGGTGAACAGCTGTACATCGAGCCGAACCTCCGTTGTGATTACGGCACGAATATTACGGTTGGAGAGTCCTTTTATGCCAATTATGACTGCGTGCTACTTGATGTAGCGCCGATTACAATCGGTGATAACGTGATGTTTGGCCCGCGTGTTAGCTTGTTAACAGCCAGTCATCCATTGGATGCTACGGTTAGAAATAGCGGCTTAGAATATGGAGAAGCAATTACGATTGGCGACAATGTGTGGCTAGGCGGTAGCGTTACGGTTAATCCAGGTGTGACAATTGGTGTCAATACAATTATTGGTTCGGGGTCAGTGGTGACGAAAACAATGCCTGCAAATGTTATTGCAGCAGGTAACCCTTGCCGTGTCATTCGCGAACTAACCACTGCTGATAAGCAGTTATGGGAAGAAAAACAAGCAGCTTATTGGGCTGACTACGAAAACGACTAGAGGAGCAATTAGATGGTGAAAATGATCGCAGTAGATATGGATGGAACTTTTTTAAGTTCAGCGAAAGACTATAATAGAGCACGTTTTCAGAGGTTGTATCAAAAAATGCAGGAGCAAGATGTTAAATTTGTTGTTGCCAGTGGTAATCAGTACTACCAATTGACCTCTTTTTTTGCGGACATTGCGGCTGACATTTCGTTTGTTGCCGAGAATGGGGCATTAGTTATTAGTGAAGGTGATGAACTGCTCTGTGGCAAGTTGAAACCAGCGCTGATTACAGAGGTTTTAGCCTTTTTAGATAGCCAGCAAGAGGTGCGTGTTATCTTATGCGGACGTCATAGCGCATACGTACGTGTGAGTGAACCCGCAAGCTTTATCACACAAGCGAGTCAGTATTATCATCGCTTGGCGACCGTTGCTGATTTTAAGACCTTACCGGCTGATGTGTTATTTAAGTTTGCCTTACATGTACCAATCGCAGAGACGGAACAACGGATGGCTGCCATCAACGAGCGTTTTAGTGGTAGGATTAAAGCAGTCACCAGTGGTCATGGCGATATTGACTTAATCATTCCTGGCTTACATAAGGCGAATGGGTTACGCGTATTACAAGAAAAATGGCAGATTCGTGCAGAGGATATTGCGGCCTTTGGTGATGGTGGCAATGACCTCGAAATGCTCAGCCATGTTGGTCAGAGCTATGCGATGGAAAATGGGAGTGCGATTGTACGTGCGACTGCTAAATACATTGCCCCCCGAAATGATGCTGAAGGCGTACTGACGGTTATGGAAGAATTACTGGAGAAATAAAAGCGAAATCATCTCGTAAACAAAGACACTATCATAGCATTTCAAAGAAAATGAAGTCTGTTTAGACTTTTTCTCCAATCACTGCAGTTTAGAACGGTTTTAAATTCTTTTGTTCTAGGCAACACGAGCCTTTGAGGTGAGTGTACAGATGGTACTCGACTCCGAGAAGGCGAGGCATTGACGACCTAGAATAGCGTTTATCTTCACTCTGAGCCTGTTAACTGTATGTTAACAGGCCTTTTACTCCTTTTAAAAAAGTGAATATTCAGACCATTCCCTTTGACTTTCGTTAGCTACCTGTTTTAAAATGTAAGTAGAAATAAAAAAGGGAGCTGATAATTATGTGTCAAAATGATGTTGAGGTAACTATTGATATGTCAGAAAAAACTCCGAAATATATTCCTTGTCCATTAGGTGGTAAGCATAATATGAAAGGGAATGGATCAGGCGACGTACGTGAGAAAAGAGGGACGGTACTATTGAAAGGCCACTGTTTCCGATGTATAAATGTGGAATGGTGATGGTAGGACAATATAGTCCATTTCAAGGTAGTAATAAAGGCGGGCGTTATTATACTGGAAGTGGTCCTGTTGCTAATTACACTGTTATCATAGTGGCTAATGGGACAAAATTACCAGTAAATAGCAATCTCAGCGAAGACGCTTTTTTTCAAGGCATGATATGGGTAGCATAAAAGGAGGCAAACGCAATGAAAAAAATCACCGCAGTAATGATGATACTCTTAGCCGCCATCTTCTTTAGTGGCTGTTCGAGTTCGGCAGCTAGTTTTGATGTCAAAAAAGAACAGCAAGCAGCGAGCAAACAATTAACGGCAATGGGTAAGTTGTTTAGTACGAATGAAACCTTTAGTCGATTGAATACGGATGAACTCAAACAAACCTTAACCGACAAGTTAAGTGACTTCGTCACCAAAGATGAACTGCGCAAGATGAAGAGTGAGATACCACAATGGCAGGCGGGAAATTATGCCAATGATTTGTTTTTTATTGCACCACGAACCGATGAAGATAAGGCGGTATTTTTAGCGACTACACCTAACTTTACTGATAGTCATCTTGAAGAACAGACACTTATTTTTCAGTTGGACTATGAGCCTGAAGCTAATTTCAGTGGCACAACTGTTAAGCTCAAAAAAGAAGATGGCACATGGAAAGTTGACCGGATTGTTAGTGAATAGCAGGCAAAAACCCCAACACCTTAACGGTCTTTGGGGTTTTTCTCGTTTTAATTAACTGTACGATTTAAGAGGGCAGCCTTGGCTAAAGCGAGCTTCGCAAGCGGTACGCGGTAGGGTGAGCAAGAAACGTAATCAACCCCAATTTTTTCAAAGTAGGCAACCGATAAAGGCTCGCCCCCCAGTTCACCACAGACACCAATTTTAATACCTGGCTTCGTTGCTTTGGCCGCCAAAATTGCCTGTTGCATTAGTTGGCCGACACCATCCTTATCAATCGTTTGGAAAGGATCAACCGGCAATAATTGCTTGGCTATATATTCCGGCAAAAAACCGGCACTATCATCGCGTGAAAAACCATAGACCATTTGTGTGAGGTCATTCGTACCAAAGCTGAAAAAGTCAGCGGTAGTTGCTAGTTTCCCAGCGATTAAACAGGCACGAGGCAGTTCAATCATTGTGCCAATCGTATAAGTCAGCTGTTTATTAGCGTCCGTTAACACTTCGTCAATTGCCTGTTCTAAAAAATGACGCATCCAGTTCAGTTCAGCCTCACTACCAATCAGTGGAATCATAATTTCTGGTGTGACCGTAATGCCTTCAGCTTGCAGTTGTAAGGCGCTTTTAACAATCGCCTGCACCTGCATCTTATAAATAGCAGGGTAACTAATTGCCAACCGCACACCTCGGTGTCCCATCATCGGATTGCTTTCTTTTAAGGCTGCTAAACGCTCTGTTAAAAGGAGGGGCGAGATGTTTAATTGGGTTGCGAGCTGCTGTTGTTCACTCAGTTGCGTCGGCAAAAATTCATGCAACGGTGGATCAAGCAAACGAATGGTGACAGGGCGCGATCCGGCTGTCCGAAAGAGTGCGCTAAAATCAGCTGTTTGATGAGGTTCAAGCTCGTTCAAGGCGACAAGTCGTTCCGCCGCCGTCGTTGCTAAAATAAGGCGACGCATCTCAAGCAAACGCTCGGGACTAAAAAACATATGCTCTGTGCGTGTTAAGCCAATGCCACTTGCTTCGAATTGCAAGGCTTGGGCAAAGTCAGTTGCTGTATCGGCATTGGCCCGTACGGATATATGCGTGCGCTTTGATAGCACTTGCATCAGCCGCTTGAAACTCGGTGTGATTACGGCTGGTGAGAGTGGGATTTTTTGCGGATAGAGTTTCCCTGTGCTGCCATCAACAGAGAGCCAATCACCCTCGGTTAAAATACCGTTATCATAATGTAAGGTTTTTTCCACCTCATCAATTAACAAGGTGTGACAGCCGCAGACGCACGCAGTCCCCATACCACGAGCAACGACAGCGGCGTGGCTCGTCATGCCCCCTCGGCTTGTAATAATCGCTTCGCTTGCAATCATCCCAGCGATATCTTCCGGTGATGTTTCTTGCCGAGCTAAAATAACGGGAATGTTATGCTCAGCAGCGGCTTGAGCAGCTGTCGCTGAAAAATAAAGTTGACCTGTGGCAGCTCCCGGACTAGCGGGTAAACCAATCGCAAACGGAGTGAGTGCTTCGATGGCAGCGGTGTTAAACGTATCATGCAAGGCGGCTTCTATGTCATCGTAAGAAAGACGTTCAATCACCTCAGCGGCTGTAAGAAGGCCCTCGTCCAAAAAAGTCATTAGTAAATGAATTTGCGCGGCTGCCGTTCGTTTTCCGTTACGGGTTTGCAGAAAGTAGAGCTGCCCTTTTTCAATCGTAAATTCAACGTCTTGCATGTCTTTGTAATGGGTTTCAAGCAACTGAATCCGTTCGCTAAATGTGGCGTATAAGGAGGGCATAATGTGTTGCAGCGATTGCATCGGTAAAGGTGTTCGAATACCGGCAACGACATCTTCTCCTTGCGCATTGAGCAAAAACTCGCCGAAGATTTCGTTTGCACCGGTCGATGGATTGCGAGTGAAACAGACACCGGTGGCACTGGTGTCACCCATATTGCCAAAGACCATTTCTTGGATGGTAACGGCGGTGCCTAAATCGTCTGCTAGATGATGCAGTTGACGGTAAGTGAGTGCCCGTGGGTTGTACCAAGAATCAAAGACGGCCTCAATCGCTAACATGAGCTGCTGCAAAGGGTCTTGGGGGAAGTCTTTGCCTGTTTGTGTCCGGTAAATTGTTTTATACGTCGTTATCAGTTGTTGGAGGTCGTCGCTAGTTAAGTCAGTGTCGCGCGCACGTTGCTGCTCTGTTTTTAGTGCCGTCAGTGCTTCCTCGAAGAGCGCACTTGAAATGCCCATGACAACATTACCAAACATTTGAATGAGGCGACGGTAACAATCAAAGGCGAAGCGTGGGTTGTTGGTTTCATTCGCAAGTATGAGAACCGATTGGTCAGTTAAACCGAGATTTAAAATCGTGTCCATCATTCCTGGCATCGAATGAACAGAACCACTCCGAACGGATAAGAGCAACGGACGTGTGGTACCAACGAGTTGCTTTGCCGTTTCTTGTTCCAGTCGCTCGATTGCGAGTGGCAGTGCAGCCTTTAAGGTTGGTGGCATCGTTTGTTTTGCGTTAAAATAAGCAAGACAGGCTGCAGTCGTCACTGTAAAGCCTGCGGGTACAGGTAGACCAATTCGTTTCATCTCGGCCAAGTTGGCACCTTTGCCACCTAAGAGATGCTTCAATTCTTTGCGACCTTCGTCAAAAAAATAAATGTAATTTTGCACAAGACCACTCCTTCTAATCAAAATTAACGTTATGAGCAAGGCGTTTCTCAATTCCATTATAGACAGCGAAAAGGGGTTCGGATATCAATGTTCAACAAGTTGACGAATGTTCACTGTAATCATAAGGAGGAATCATCGATGAGTAATCAGGAGCGTCAGCAAGAAATTATGGCAATATTACGGTTGAAAAAAGAAGTGAAGCCGTGTGACTTATGTTTGATGTTACATAGCAGTTTATCGACTGTGCGACGTGATTTGATACAGTTAGAAAAAGACGGCCAGATTAAACGCT
The DNA here is from genome assembly GCF_000525915.1 of Brochothrix campestris FSL F6-1037. GTDB lineage: Bacteria > Bacillota > Bacilli > Lactobacillales > Listeriaceae > Brochothrix > Brochothrix campestris. Next base: position 68,146 of record NZ_AODH01000004.1, read on the forward strand.
CATATGGTAAGATATCGCTGAAACAATTAGCACATACTGAACCGGTTTTTCAACAGCGACAACGTCAAAATAGACAAGCAAAACAACAGATGGCTGAAATAGCGAGTGATTTTATTGGTAACGGGCAAACAGTGTTCTTAGATAGCAGTACAAGTGTCCATCTGTTGGTGCCCTTTTTACGTGATAAGCAGGATATTGTTATTATTACAAACGGCTTAGCGACCGCAGCACAACTGAATACGGAAACAAATAACCGCGTGTTTTTTGTTGGAGGAGAGCTCACGCCAGGATTGGGGGGGGCGAGTGGCGGCTTAGCCGAGGCCTTTTTGCTCCCATTTACGATTGATGTTGCTTTTTTCTCCTGCCGTGGCATTGATCCTAACTTTGCTTATGAAGCGAATAATCAACACGCCCATTTTAAGCAACAGGTGATGGACGTTTCGCAACAGTCGATTTTACTCTGTGATGCGACTAAATTTTCAACCCGCTATTTTTATAAATTAGCCCAATTAACGGCTTTTTCAGCGGTGATTACTAATCAAGCACCAGTCGATGAACATTATTTAACAGCTAGTGAGGCCCAACCCGAGTTTTATTGGTGAAGGGTGTTATAGCACAAAAAAATGGTGTGCTATAGCAGTTTATGCGAAAATTGTGATTAATCTGTTTGTTCTTATGTTATTGTAAGATGAAAAGAACGTTATAAATAACTAATTAAAAGGAACTAAGGAGGCGCGTGAGGGTGATTCAATTTGATAAAGTGACCAAGAACTACGATTCTGATTTGAAAGCGCTTCATAACGTGACGTTGACGATTAATCAAGGCGAATGTTTTGGTGTTGTTGGTGAGAGCGGCTCGGGAAAGTCAACCTTTTTGCGACTGCTTAATCAGTTAGAAAGACCAACGAGCGGAACGATTACAGTGGCACAACAAGTGTTAGCTACTTTAAGTGAGCGGGATATAAAAAAGCGCCAACAACAAATCGGCATGATTTTTCAGCAATTCAATTTATTACATAATCAAACGGTGGCCCAAAATGTGGCATTGCCATTAAAACTTCGCGGCAAGATGGAGCCAGCGCGCGTATTAGACATGTTAGCCTTTGTTAACCTGACACATAAGGCAGACGCTTACCCACGCGAATTGAGTGGCGGCGAAAAACAGCGGGTTGCGATTGCCCGCGCCTTAGTCATTGAACCCAAATTGCTTCTTTGTGACGAACCCACCTCAGCCCTTGATGCCCAACACGTTGATGAGGTGCTCAGTCTATTAGAAAAAATACACAGTCAGTTTCAAACCACAATGGTCATTGTTAGTCATGAATTGGCCGTAATTAAACGGATGTGTCAACGTGCGGCGATTTTTAATAGAGGTGAACTTGTTGGTATCACAGCTGTAAAATCAGCAGAAAACGCTCAGCAATATGACTCGTATGAGGCAAGGGCGATGGAGATCCTTCAACAATGACAACATACTTAGCACATCTCCTTTATTATCAACCAGAAATGCTACGTGCGCTGAGTGAAACAGCTGTAATGTTACTCATAGCGATTGCAGCCGCAATCTTAATTGGTTTACCAATGGGGACATTCATCTACTTATCACGAAAAAATGGTGTGTTGGAGCATAAGGGCGTCTCATTATTATTGAACAATTATGTGAACATTGTTCGTTCATTTCCCTTTTTATTGTTCGTTGTCGCCCTTATTCCTGTAACAAGATGGGTCATCGGTTCGGCTTTTGGTACATATGCTGCCAGTTTTCCGCTAGCGTTTGTAGCCGTTGCCTTGTATGCACGCCTCGTAGAACAAGTATTATTAGACGTTCCAGAGGAGGTGGTTGAACTCGCCCGTGCAATGGGCGCAAGCAAATGGCAGTTTTTACGCCATTTTTTGTATGTCGAAGCACGATCCGGGTTAGTGTTAACCTTAACGTCCGTTATTATTAGTATGGTGTCATATTCAACGATTATGGGCGTGGTCGGTGGTGGTGGGATTGGCGATTTTGCAATTCGCTACGGTTACCAACGCTATGAATATGATGTGATGTACACGACGATTGTTATCATGATACTGAGCGTGATTGCGATTCAAGTAGTAGGTTCGTATGTAGCAACCAAATTAGATAAACGAAAGTAGGGGGAGCAAAGATGATGAGAAAAAGTTGGATTGGCCTTTTATTAGTGGTAGTAATGGTGTTGATGGCAGGATGTGGCAGCAAGACTGCTACGAAGGATGAATCAGCAGATAAGGTCATTAAAGTGGCGTCACACATGACACCAATGACCGATGTGGTAGAAAAAGCAGGCGAGGTAATTAAAGCCGACGGTTACACGATTGAATTAGTACAGGTTAATGATAACATCCAGTATAATGAACTTTTAAAAAAATAAAGAAGTAGATGCCAATTTTGCACAGCATGAACCGTTTATGATGAAATTTAATGAAGAAAAGGATGCCAACTTAGTGGCAATTCAAAAAATTTACAATGCTAAAGTGGGCTTCTATTCAAAAAAAATACAAAGATATCACAACTATTCCTGAAGGCGCAAAAGTGGCCTTGCCAAATGACGTTTCGAATGAAGGACGAGCTTTAGCCATCTTAAATGAAGCTGGACTGATTACTCTTAAAGAGGGTGTCGGCTTCGACGGTACAATTAAAGACATCGTTAAAAATCCTAAAAAATTACAATGGCTATCGGTTGATTTACTTAACTTAGCGGAAACATACGGTGAAGATAATGTGGCACTTGTTTACAATTATCCGACTTACATTGCTAAGTTGAATTTGACACCAAAAGATGCAGTCTTGTTAGAAAAAACAGTCGATGATCGCTTTGCCATTAGTTTAGTTGCTCGTGAAGATAATAAAGACTCAGCAAAAATCAAAGCATTGAAAAAAGCGATGACAAGCAAAGAAGTCCGTGACTTTTTAGAAAAAGAACACGCAGATACGTTGTTACCAGCGTTTTAAAAAAGTAATCAAAGCGAAAGCAGCTCGTCAAAGGCAACTAAATTGGAGGCTTTGAGGCCGGCTATCTTTTCCGGTACGAAAAGGCGAAATTTAGACAGCCTTTAGCTGATAGAACTGGAGTAATCAAAGCGAAAGCAGCTCGTTCAACAGCGTATAAACGGACATGACACTTTGCGTCATTAGAATATTTAAAATGATCGCCTTCTATTAAAGGCGATTCAGACTGAAGATAAACGCTGTTCTAGGTCGTCAATGCCTCGCCTTCTCGGAGTCGAGTACCATCTGTACACTCACCTCAAAGGCTCGTGTTTCCTACTATAACAACGTTTCTTTTCAGTCAAGTCATCTTGTAGCCAAAGTTACTTGAACTAACGTTCAAAGTGAAACCAGTTTAATTCGACTTTGTCTACAATCTGGATTGCCTTCTATTAAAGGCGATTGTTTGTTTTTTGAGAAGAAAAACCGCTTACATTATGAAGCGATAACGAAATGTGACATTTACTCGAAAGTAATGTCATATTTCCGTGTTATTTTCATAAAATTAATATCATTTTGTGGGAATTCGTGCGATAAATTGTTACAATGTAGGAGTAAACTCTTTAGGTATTGAATTTTATGCAAATAAGATGTAATATTTAAGAGTATGAAATGTAGATAAACTAGGAGGAATTCAATTATGGCATTAGTATCAGCAGAACAAATGTTAAAAGACGCACGCGCAGCACAATACGCAGTAGGTGCTTTCAACACTAACAACCTTGAGTGGACAAAAGCAATCTTAGCAGGAGCACAAGCTTCAAACTCACCAGTTATGATCCAAACTTCAATGGGTGCAGCTAAATACATGGGCGGATACAAAGTATGTGTTGATTTAGTTAAAAACTTAATCGATTCAATGGGTATTACAGTTCCTGTAGCACTTCATTTAGATCACGGTGACTATGCAGATGCATTAGAATGTATCGAAGTTGGTTACACATCAGTTATGTTCGATGGTTCTCACTTACCATTCGAAGAAAACTTAGAAAAAGCTAAAGAAGTTGTTGCTAAAGCTCACGCTAAAGGCGTTTCTGTTGAATGTGAAGTTGGTAGCATCGGCGGCGAAGAAGACGGCGTTATTGGTACTGGTGAATTAGCTTCTCCTGAAGAATGTAAAGTTATCGCTGACTTAGGAATTGATTTCTTAGCAGCAGGTATTGGTAACATTCACGGTTCTTACCCTGCTAACTGGACTGGCTTAAGCTTTGATACTTTAGGCGCTATCGCTGATATTACTGATGGTATTCCGTTAGTATTACACGGTGGATCTGGTATCCCAGTTGAACAAGTTAAAAAAGCAATCTCATTAGGTGTTTCTAAAATCAACGTTAACACTGAATGCCAAGAAGTATTTGCAGCAGCAACACGTAAATACATCGAAGAAGGTAAAGACTTAGAAGGTAAAGGCTTTGACCCTCGTAAATTATTAGCTCCAGGTACTACTGCAGTAACTGAGTTAGTTAAACAACGTATTGAATGGTTCGGTTCTAAAGGTAAAGCGTAAGTTTTAACTTATGAAATAAAAATGTCCCTCGCAATCTGCGAGGGACATTTTTATTTATCTATCGTATGACTTAATTGTCTTGCTCGATTTCAATCACTTCTTTAGAACTTGCGTTGATTTTAACCTCGGTTTCATTCTTACCATTTTCGATTGTAACACTCCAGTAAGTCACGTTAAGCTCTTTGTCTAGGCTCCAATCAGTCGCAGTTCCTTCAGCTTTTGTGAGGGCAATATCAGTTACATCTTTAAGTGATGCAAGCTTGTTTAAATCAAGTTTGTCTTCAGCGCGTTTAATACCATTTTGATCATCTCTGTCTAATTTTTTATCAGATGAGTCTTTCACGGTGTTTTTCTCGGCATCAATTTTCACTTCGTATTCTTTATTATCGTCAACGCCTTCAACTTGGTAGTACCATTTTGAAAATGAACTATCTAATTCGATACTTGTAATATCGCTATTAGGAAATTCTTTTTGATAAGTATCAATCGCTTCGGCTACTGTTACTTTAGGGAGTTTTTGTGTCGCATCATTCGTCGCATTGTTATTTTCAGTCGTTTTAGCAGTTTCTGTTTTTTCGGTTGGTGTAGCTGAAGTTGCTTTATCATCCTGACAGCCAGCCAGGACGCCAACTGATGCTAAACCAAATCCTAAAGCGGTTAATGTGATAATTTTAGATAATTTCATAATTAACACTCCCTTTATTAGTATATCTTTAGTATAGTGCTATTCTGAGTTAATAACATCATACTAGAGACTGAGTTTCACTACTTCAATAGTCATGTAACAGTGCGTTTTCGTGATGGAAAAAAGCATGTGCTAAAAGTGTACATTTGCTATAATTAAAAGAAGTCTAAGTAAAGGGGCATAATTCAGTTGAGACATAAACAAATTTATATGATTATTAATCCAACATCTGGCGGTGGTAGAGGTGCTGTTATCGGCCGTCAGTTGAGTGGGATGTTAAATAAACAAAAAATTGCTTACCAGCAAGTCACAAGTCAGTATGCGGGTGAAACACTAGCGCTAGTCAAGCAATACTGTCGTCAGTATCAAACTGATGAAGAGCGACCGACGTTACTAATTGTGGGTGGCGATGGTACGGTTAATGAAACCATTCAAGCGATGGGAGAGGACTATCGTCACATACCAATTGCTTATATTGCAGCGGGATCGGGCAATGATTTTGCCCGTGGCAGTGGCTTACCGCGTTCTCCCAAAAAAGCATTAGCTCATATCTTACGTTTAACAGAGCCACAAGCGTTTGATATCGTACATTATCATACAGTTGAAAAGGAGAAACGTGGTTACTTTGTAAACAATCTTGGTTTAGGATTTGATGCTTTGATTGTGAAAATCGCTAATCAATCACGCTTGAAAAAATTCTTGAATAAGCTCGGTTTAGGAACATTTACGTATGTGATTGCTTTGCTGAGAGGTTATTTCAAACAAGCAGCGTTTGATTTACAGATTGAAATGAATGGCCAAACGATTGCGTTTCCACAGGCATTTTTAGTGACGACAACAATCCATCCCTATTTTGGTGGCGGTGTAGCAATTGCACCGATGGCACAGAATAATGATGCGAAAATGGATTTGGTTGTTGTTAGAAAAGTGTCCTTGCTTAAATTGGTTCAATTATTCGGTGGGATGTTACTGGGTGGGCATCACGTGAAATCTGTCGAATTTCATCACTATCAGTCATCTAATATGAAGTTGATTATTGATGAAAAAGTCGATGGACAAATTGATGGTGAAGTCTTAGGCCAATCCGCGTATGAACTTACTTTGGAAACAGAGCAACATTTATTTTGGGTCTGAAAAAGCTACTTCTTAATTGATAATTTATCAATTAAGAAGTAGCTTTTTAAATTTTAATATAACCATAACCAACGATTTGACGATTGAGTAACTCTTTGATGCCATTGGGGACGATAACAACAAATGGGGGTAATTGACTGGCATCAAGGTCTTGGGCTTCGAGCGTATCGTTACAAACCATCCATTTAATGTGACCAGAGGTGCGCTCGATATACCATAATTGTGTAATGTCGTAAAAATGAGTGACTGCTTCATCGGTTGCGACGACGACAATTTTATCGGTATAACCGGTCGTTAATAAATGAGCGATATTATTTTCGAGGTCTTGCCATTTATGATTTTCATTGATGTGAAAGGCTACGGGCATAATTACAATCTCCTTTATTTATGACCAATTAAGATGTCAAAATCAGCTGTGATACACCCATCACTTTTGGTGATGAAAGCTTGGATGTCATCCTCTCCCAAATTCCATGTTAAGGGTGTCATGTGCAAAAGCTGTGATAGTTGTTGGATACTTAATTGTACTTTATAGGTTAATGATTCGCGTCTGAACTGTGGGAATTGACCTGCAAAGAGTGCAACAGTATCATCGTTTTTATATGTCTTTTTAACCGAATCAGCGTAAAAATGGTGACGTAGTTCTTGAAGGTATCGTGATTGCGGTACGACTTTAAGGACAAGGCCATTATGGCTTAACATGCGTTCGAATTCTTTATAATTGGCGGGTGAAAGAATGTTAAGAAGCACGTTGACGCTGTTATCCGCAAAGGGCATGTTCGCAAGATCGGCTACAATCCAAGCGACGTCTGTGTAATGTTTAGCAGCAGATAAGATGCCTTCTTTGGCAATATCAGTCCCGAAGGCAATCGTTACCTGTTCTTTTAAAGCCGCTACAATGGCAGCGAGATGTGAACCTTCGCCACAGCCACCGTCAACGATGCAGACGGGCTCAGTCGTATGTACTGTAATCAAGGCGGTGAGTCGTTCAATCAATGGTGTAAAAAAAGCACTTTCGGTGATAAGCTCCCGTCGTGATTCAAAGAGTGCTTTATCATAATGTGTGGCATTATGTTGATTCAGTAAGTTAAGATAACCTTGTTTCGCAAAATCAAAATTATGTCCATTGGTACAAGTTAACTGTTCTGTTATTGTAAAAGAGGTGTGGCAAATCGGGCAATTTAGGATAGACTCATGTTGTGTTAAGCGAGCAATGCTGTGTTCTTTTTTACTTAGCATGTGTTTCCTCCGGTTGAATAGTATGGTTTTATTATAACATACGAGCGGATAGTATTACGATGTGAGGCTATAAAAGCAAAAAAAAGAAGCCCGCAAACAAAAAAATGTTGGACAGGCTTCTTTTTTTTCGATTTTCTCGTTTCTAACAGGTTAATTTCGCTTTCATACTTCCAGCTCAATCAACCAGAAACTTGCCAATTTCAGAAAAAGCTACGCGACAAAAATAGTCGCTTGCGTTTTTCTTCCAATTTTCTCGTTTCTAACAGGTTAATTTCGCTTTTATTCTTCCAGCTCAATCAACCAGAACTTAGGAAATTTCACTCCCTTACTTGCCGATGGTAAATAATCGGCAAATTCGGTAGTTCCAATTTCTACAGTTCTAACAGGTTAATTTCGCTTTCATTCTTCCAGCTCAATCAACCAGAACTTAGGAAATTTCACTCCCTTACTTGCCGATGGTAAATAATCGACAAATTCGGTAGTTCCAATTTCTACAGTTCTTACAGGTTAATTTCGCTTTCATTCTTCCAGCTCAATCAACCAGAACTTAGGAAATTTCACTCCCTTACTTGCCGATGGTAAATAATCGGCAAATTCGGTAGTTCCAATTTCTACAGTTCTAACAGGTTAATTTCGCTTTCATTCCTTACTTGTCAGTGACAATTCTGTTTCAGGATCAAACAGGTGGGCTTTGCTCATATCTAAGCCTAATTGAATCGTTGAATGGACCGGGTATTTTGAGCGGGCATTCACGCGGGCAATGAAGTTTTGACCGCCAAGGTCAGAGTGGAGCATGTATTCAGCTCCTGTTAATTCAGCGACGCTAATCGTGCAGTCAATAATATTTTGCGGCACTGCATTTAAAAAAATCGGCTCATCGTGAAGGTCTTCCGGTCGAATGCCTAAGATAATCGGGCCATCAGGACGGTCGTTTAACAGCTTGCGTTTTCCTTCAGGGATTGTTAAACTCGCGCCCTCGGTAATAAAGCGGTTGCCTTGAAGTTCACCTTTAATAAAATTCATTGGAGGCGATCCGATAAAACTACCAACAAAGAGGTTAATTGGATTTTCATAAACATGCTCGGGTGTGCCGACTTGTTGAATGATGCCGTCTTTCATAATGACGATACGTGTCGCCATCGTCATTGCTTCGGTTTGATCATGGGTCACATAAATCATCGTCGTGTTGAGTTCTTGATGGATTTTACTGATTTCAGCTCGCATTTGCACGCGCAGTTTCGCATCTAAGTTAGAGAGTGGTTCATCCATTAAAAAGAGTTTAGCCTCACGTACAATTGCACGACCTAACGCAACCCGTTGGCGTTGACCACCAGACAATTCCCGTGGTTTTCGCTCGAGGTATTCAGTTAAGCCTAAAATGTTGGCGGCTTTATCGATACGCACTTTAATGTCTTTTTTCGGCATTTTTCGTAGTTTTAAGCCAAAAGCCATGTTATCGTACACGCTTAAATGAGGATAGAGGGCATAGTTTTGAAACACCATTGCAATGTGACGGTTTTTGGGAGCAACATCATTCATTAAATGACCATCCATCGTAAAGGACCCTTTACTAATATCCTCTAACCCAGCAATCATCCGTAACGTGGTAGATTTACCACAGCCTGATGGTCCGACAAAAACGATGAATTCTTTATCTTCAATCTCAAGATTGAAGTCTGATACAGCGGTAACTTTCTTATCGTAAATTTTGTAAATGTTTTTAAGTGAAATGGCAACCATGATGATCGACCCCTTGTATTAGTTTTTTTTTAAGACGGAAATGCGTAACGTAAAAGAGTAAGAGAACCATCGCGATTAAGCCGATGGATAACAATGACATAAACAGCATGACATCAAAAACAAAGAGGCTGATGATGGCTGTAACAACGGCGGGTGCACCCATCACTAAGGTACTGAGGGTCATGACTTCACGGCCCGTTGTAATATCACTGACGTGCGAACGTTTCACTAATGCGAAACAAACAGCAACGGCTAACCATGTAGCTAACTGTGTTAGTAGTAACGCGCAAAAAGCGACGAGGATTAAGGTCGGCAGTAGCAGTCCGGCATTGGCTTCAAACCAATGTTTATTCACCCATGTTTTAAACGACTCTTCGGACTTAAAGTCAGCGGTTGTGGTTGTGTCATCGTAAGGTAGGCTGAACGATAATCCGGCAGGGCTTTTAATAGTGACGGCGGTACGTTCGAAAATGACCGCGGTTGTAACGTTATCTGCGAGTACGAAAGGGTGTGCGGTTGCTACGGCACTCATCCCTTTATTCGATTCAGACGTGATGGTTTTAGCCTGTAGTTGCTGTTGGCTAAAGGAACCATTTGCTACGCTCTGTAAGCTGTTTGTTAGCGACAGTTCATACGGTTCAGGCATGATGAGTGACAGATTGAAGGTTGTCATTTTAGTAAGTTGTAACGTAAGCGGAACCATTAAACAAGCAACTAGAAAAAAGAGTGTGACGAGTAGTTGCCACCATTTAAATTGCTGTTTACCAGCCATCATGCGTCGTGGTGAAAAGATACGTGTGAAATAATTGATGATAAAGGGTGTGCGTTTCATCTGTTGAACCTCCAATTTTGCGATGTAAGTCTAAGCCTGTGTATGCTGTCTATCCTTTTGTGCCACCAGACGTTAAACCTGAAACGAAGTTCTTTTGTAAGAGGAAGAACAACAGAACAATCGGTAACGCAGTTAGGATGGCACCGGCGGCAAATAAGGCCACTTTTTGTTGCTGTGGATCAGACACAAGTGTTTGGAGACCGACTGCTAAGGTCAATTGTTCATCAGTTCGTAGTAAGAACTTCGCGAGTAAAAAGTCGCCAAACGGTGCCATAAAAGCCCAAAGTGCTTGAACGGCAATCATTGGTCGTGCTAACGGTAAAATAATCTGCCAAAAAATACGGAAGTGACCGGCTCCGTCAATACGAGCGGATTCATCGAGGTCACGAGGAATGGTATCAAAGTAACCTTTCATCAACCACGTGTTCATCGGAATCCCACCACCAATATAAAGTACGGTTAAGAACCAGTACGTATCGAGTCCATTTAAGAGCATCGCCAAAACATAGAAGGCAGTTAAGGCAGCCATTGTTGGTACCATTTGGATAATAAGGAAGAACACGAGGCTGTTTTTTCGTCCTTTAAAACGATAACGGCTGTACGTATAGCCTGCCAATGTGACAACGGCCACTTGGATAACCATCACGGCGATTGCGATAATGATTGTGTTTTTATACCATAAGAGATAATTGGTTTCGCTGAATAGTCGTCTGAAACTATCAAGCGACCATTGTCCGCTCAAATCTAAGGTGAAGGCGACAACACTGCTGTCTTTGAAAGCAGAGGAAGCGGTGATTAACAGCGGATAAACAATGATGATACCAAGCCCAATTAAGAACAGATAGGTGAATAAATGGGCGAAAAAGCGTGCTTTCTTTTGACTTTGACCAAATTTCCGAGCCATCTTACATCATCTCCTCATTATTAAAGGCATTGGTTTTCTTAAAGGCAATCAACGAGACTGAGATGACGATGATTGAAATTAAGAGTGTGACGGCGGCAGCGACTGAATATTGTGGGGCTGTACCGGTCGTTAGTTTGTAGATCCATGAGATTAAAATGTCGGTTGAACCGGCGCCAGAACCCACACTGCCGGGGCCTCCTTCGTTGAAAAGGTAAATAATTGAGAAATTATTAAAGTTAAAGGTGTACTGTGTAATGAGGACGGGTGCGGTTGCGAATAAAATCATTGGTAAGGTAATCTTCGAGAAACGTTGGAATGGCGAGGCACCATCGATTTTAGCAGCCTCGTACATCTCTTCGGGAATCGATTGTAAGACACCAGTGACCATTACATAAATATATGGGAAACCGAGCCAACCTTGAATCATAATTAAGGCAGTCTTTGTCCAAAAAGGATCGGTCTTCCAGGAGATGGCATCAATATTGACGAATGGAAGATGATTGATGAACGGAATAACCTGGGCATTAATCGCGCCGATACTGTCATTGAACATGTTCGAAAAACTCATAATCGTAATGAAGGCAGGAACAGCCCATGGTAGTAAAAATAAAATACGGAAAAAGGCTTGGCCTTTCACGAATTTTTGATTGACGACCACGGCGGTAATAATACCTAATACAATTTGGAGCGTTGTGGCTAATAAGGTCCAAATAACGGTCCAAGAAAAGACACTGGCAAAGGTTGCCCGGTATGAAGCGAGTACGAATAAGTTTAAGAAGTTTTTAAAGCCGACCCAATCAAGCAAGCGAAAGGGGGTGATATGTTGAAAATCATAGTTTGTAAAGGCGATAAAAACGGTCACGATGACGGGGAAACAAATGACGAAAATCATCAATAAGTAAGCCGGCAAAGTTAATAAATACGGGAAACCTTCTTCGTATAATGAACGTAAGTTGTCTTTAGGGACAGTGTTGACTTTTAAGCCCTGCTGATGACGTCTGGCAATTGCACGCGCGTCACTAATAACGAGGACGTAAAAGAAGATGAAAATAAGTGTAACGATAATTTGTAAGGTCCCTCTAATCATCATGAATAAGGAGTTATCAACAACTGGGGTTGTGCCGAGGCTAATAAAATTAGCGAGGGCTGTAAAACCAAAGGTGAACATTTCAAAGAGAAAAAGAAGAAACACACTTAAGAAGATGCTCCCTTTGAAATATTGTTTGTTGTAGAACTGTCCTAATCCAGAGATAAGTGATAACAGGGTTGCCTTGGTTACGGATTGCTGTGTTGTTTTCATAGCTAATCTCCTCAATTCTGTCTTAAAATAAGCTGAAAAGACGCCCAGACTGACTCAATTAAGAGTGACAGAGTGAGCGTCTCAATCGTTAAGCCTTATTTGCTATCGTATTTTTCGCTAATATTTGTCTCAATGACTTTGACGGCATCATCTGCAGAAGCTTGTGCTTCTTTTTTGTCTGATACGGCATCAAACATGAGGTTTTCAACACCAGTCCAAACTTCACTCATCTCAGGAATCGTCGGTGTTGGTGTTGCTGATTTGAATTGATCAATCACGGCATTAGTTAAAGCGTCATCTGTTGCAGCAGCTTTAGCTCGTGCTGTTTCGTTAGCAGGAATTTCGTTCGTATCTTCATAGAAGGTAAAGGCATTATCAGCATTACCGGCATAGGCTAACCATTTTTGTGCGAGGTCAGCGTTTTTAGCATAAGAAGTTGCAACCCAAGCTTTACCACCAGCAAAGGGACTGTAAGCTTTATCGCCAGGTAATTTAGCAATTGCGGCTACACCATAGTCGATGTCTGCTTTTTTGTAGGTTGCTGCTTGCCAAGGGCCATCAATGACCACGGCTGTTTTACCTTCAGTAAATTCTTTTGTGACGAAATCTCCGGCACTTTTGTTATCGAGCATGCCTTTAGGCCATTTTTTATACCATTCTTTGGCATATTCAACACCTGCAACGGCACCATCATTGTTAAGACCGATGTCTTTAACATCTGTGCCATCCTCACCGAAAACATAACCACCGTTACCAGCTAATAAACCATAGCTATAGTAAAAGTCAGTCCATTTTGCTAAGAAAGCGGTGTTTTTTCCGTCTTCAGAAGCGAAGTCAAATTTAGTATCAGTTGCTAATTTTTCTAATTCTGTAAAGGTTGTTGGTGCTTTAGCGATTAAATCTTTGTTGTAATACATGACGAGTGTTTCAATAACAAAGGGTACGCCGAATTGTTTTTTCTCTGATGTGACAAGATTTTTTTTCTTTATCACTAAAATCAGCAGCAGCCAATTCAGTTACTTCAGCTAAGTGGCCTTGTTGTGCTAAACCACCGACACGGTCATAAGCAGCCATCGTAACGTCAGGTGCTTTGCCAGCTGGTCCATCTAAGGGAATAGCTTCGAGCTGATCAAACATCGGTTTTGTCACGATTTTGATTTTAGCATCGTTGTCTTTTTCGAACTGAGCCTTAATACTTTCGACGTATGGTTTATACGTTTCTTCAACTGAAACAGTTAACGTGTTCGAATCGCTATCGGATGATTTTTTCTCTTCTTTCTTAGATGAACTGCTTGAACAACCTGCGAGTACAAGGGTGAAAATTAATAAGAGTGATGCGAATACCGTCAATTTCTTCTTCATGTTATTAGCCCCCAATAAGTTTATTTACTAACTAATTTAAGTATAACCATCTATGCAAACGCTTTCAATAGGTTGGAATGATGTTACCGGTAACATCATTCCAGCTGGAAAATAATAATTGGTCTATTGTTACAATGACTGCTCTAAAACGATGAAATCATTTGCTTGTAGTTGTATATGGGAAGTTGTCGTTTCAAAGTGACCAATAATTGGTCTTGCTTCTTTGAGCGCAGCGGTCTGTTGGTAGCGTCGCGTCTCAGGCGAACGATTAAATAAGGCTGTTAATTGGTTGGCTTCATCCTTCAAAGTGAAACCAATGAGTTCGTTGGGCGTGTCTAACCATGTTAAGTGACCGGTTTGAATGAGGTGGTTATATTGTTTACGGAAGCTCAGGATGTTTTTAGTGAAGGCGAGTAGGTCTTTGTCTTGCGCTTGTTCATCCCAAATCATACACTTACGGCAGTCAGGATCATTGAAACCATCTAGGCCGACTTCAGTACCATAATAGAGACACGGTGTTCCTTTTTGTAAAAATAAAAAGGCGAGCAATTGCTTTAAACGTTGTTTATCGTTAGCCATCCGCGAGAGCACGCGGGCTGTGTCATGTGAATCGAGCATATTGAACATCACAGCCGTAGTGTCTTTGCGGTACATCATTAGCTGGGTATTTAAGCCGGAAATCAAAGTCGCTTCATCGATTGATTTGTCGATGAAATAATCATTGATCGTCTCGATGTAAGGGTAGTTCATTGTCGCATGAAACTCATCGCCTTCGAGCCAACGTTGGGCGCTGTGCCATATTTCACCGAGAATATAAATGTCTGGTTTAATCGCTGTTAGAGCGGTCTTCATTTTTTTCCAGAAATGATGATCGACTTCATTGGCCACATCGAGGCGCCACGCATCAATCCCAAATTTTTCGATCCAGTACGTAGCAATGCTGATTAAATAGTCCTGCACTTCGGGGTTTGCGGTATTTAGTTTAGGCATATGTGTCGTAAAGGCAAAGGTGTCGAAGGATAAGGTCGGTTCATTTTCGATATTGCCGTTAACGCCAGTTTGAACGGGAAAGCTCTCAATGTGAAACCAGTCTTTAAAGCGTGATTTTTCTTCGTGTTGGAGCACATCCTGCCATTGGGGTGAGCGATCACCAATGTGATTAAAGACGGCATCAAGCATAATCCGCATGCCACGGTGGTGGGCTTCATCAACAAAACGTTGGAAGGTCTCATCATCACCAAAATGAGGGTCAATCGTGAAATAATCTTCGGTATCGTATTTATGGTTGCTTGGTGCTTTGAAAACAGGCGTGAGATAAAGCCCGTTAATACCAAGCTCGGCCAAATAGTCGAGATGATCGATAATACCTTGTAAATCGCCGCCATAAAAGGCTGATGTAGTTGGCGATTCTTGACTCCAGTCACGCACATCTGTCGGTGACAGGCTGGGATTACCATTAGCGAAGCGTTCGGGGAAAATTTGGTACCAGCGTGTATCGCTTGCCCAAGTCGGCGCACGATAGGCATCGATTGCGTGCAAATAGGGCAGGCGGAAGTAATAATTGGCATACGTTAAGACACGCTCACTGACGGGAAACGCGCCACGGTCACCAAAAAAGAGGGTGTCTGTTTGGCTTTCAAGAACGAAGCCGTATTGCCAACGGTGATGCGGAGGTTCAACGGTAATCTCCCAATAGTCGTGGGTGAGTGTCTGCGCAACTCTCTGCATCGGACGTTGTTCGCGCCACCAGTTATCGACCGTAAATAAGTAAGGATCACCGCCGATTAAATAAACCTTTTGAGCATCGGCTTTTTTTTGTGCGAAGTCGTAAGTATAGGCGTCCATCACTGTGTAAAAAGGCATCTTCACTTTCGGGTCGGTGATAAATTGCTGCAAGTTCCATTTATAATTCCTCCTTTAAAATCAGGACACCAAAGGGTGCCAACTGTTGGTTGCTTGGGTCAAAGCCGTTGTTAAATAATGTCGTTGTGTCAGCAGAAGGTGTCACAACGAGTGGTGTATTCGATAGATTGACACGAATAATAAGACGTTCGTCTGTCGTTTCACGTATCAGTTCAAAAAGCTGTTCATCAGCAATGGCATTAAATTGTGTCGTTGCTTGTGCCAACTGTTGGCTGTATCGCTGGCGTAACTGCAGCAACTGCTTATAGTGTGCTAAAGCGCTTGTCGTAGAAGCTCGTTGCGCGAGATAAGGGGTGCCAGGCGACAACAGATTGTTCCAAGGGGCAACGGTTGAAAAGCCTTGAAAGGGCTGCTCATCCCAATTCATTGCACCACGGGCCGCATCTTTCGATCGTTGTTGAACAACGAAGAGTTGTTCAACAACGCTTAATTCTGCCGTGTCCTGTAAAAAAGAAGGGAGGCTTGGATCAGTTGCATAGTCTTTTAACTGCGGATGAATCGCATTTGTTAAGGCCAGCTCTTCACCTTGATAAAGCAGTAGCCAGCCGTTTAAAAACAGTTGCATGCATAAAAGGGCGATGGCTGCGTCAGTTGAGCCGTCACCAAATCGTGAAACGGCTCGCGGATGGTCGTGATTGCTTAAGTAAAGTGCCATTTGTCCGCTGTCGGCCTGTTGTTGATAGGCTAACAATTGACGTTTGAAGGCGGGTAAATCGAGCTGTTGTAACTGCTGTGCCACACCGCTGTCTCCACGTGTTTTTGTTTGAAAATGTCCGAAGGTAATTAAACAATCGATTGTTTCAAAGTAGCGCGGCACATCTGCGGGCTGGGCAGAAGCGGCTTCACCAAGTAAGACAAACGGCTGCTTTGTCCGCGCGGCAATCGCGGCCTTAAAGGCAGCTAAATGCTCGAAATTCCGAGGGAGATTAGCGTAATAACATTCAGCTAACACAGGTGTCTGCTTTGCTGTCGGTACCGACAAAAAACGTTGGTCTTTTGCTAAATGTGAGATGGCATCGAGTCGAAACCCGGCGACTCCGTGATTGAGCCAATAAGCTGCCACCGCCGCTAAGTCATTAATGACTGCGGGATTTTCCCAGTTCAAGTCGGGCATTTCCGGAGCAAACAAGTGAAAATAGGCTTGCTGAGATGAGGCATCATACTGCCACGTACTGCCACCGAAAAACGAGGCCCAATTTGTCGGTGGTTGCGTTGGGGTAGCTGCTTGCCAAATGTAGTAATCACGGTATTGGGAATGCTGATCGGCAAGCGCTGCCTCAAACCACGGATGCCGATTCGAGGTATGATTGATGACTAAATCTAAATAGATGGCAATATCAAATTGTTTCGCGCGGGTAATCACACGTTTCAAGTCCGCTAATGTACCATATTCAGGTGCAATCGTATAATAATCGCTGACATCATAGCCGTTATCAATGCCGGGCGATTGAAAGATAGGGCTGAGCCAGATAGCGGTGATTCCCAGTTCAGCGATGAGGGGGAGTCGGTCATATAAGCCGTTTAAGTCACCAATCCCATCATTATTACTGTCTTGAAAACTTTTTAAATAGACGTGATAAATAAGTTCGGTCATGTCTCTCTCCTTTATGCCTCGCCTTCTTGTCGTGAAGGGGTGAGCAGTAATGTTGGTTCAAATAAAAACCGCGACGGTGTCGGTTCTTGATTGATTTTATCTAAAATCATTTGACCGCAGGTTTCTCCCATTTCGATAATCGGTTGACGCACGGTTGTAATATGAGGCTGTGAAACACGGTCGAGATAAATGCCATCGAAGCCAGTGATACCGATATCTTGACCGATTTTTAAAGAGGTGAACTGTTTAACGGCTTGCAACACACCTGTCGCGATATTATCGGAGGCGCAGACAATGCCAATCCGCTCGCGAGTAGGTGCCTGCATCGCCTTTGTTAAAAAGTGGCGCATGAACCGTTGTGAGTCATTGAAAGAATTGGGCATATTATAGACGACGCTGTCTCGTTTCCAGGCGCTCATCGTCGCAACGTAGCCTTGTTCACGTGATAATTCAAAGGCTTCCTTAATATTGGTACCGAAGAAAAAGATACGCGTGTAGCCATCTTGTAATAATTGTTCGGTCGTTAAGGCTGTCCCTTTGTAATTATTAATATCGACGTAGTCAAAGCCATGTTTATTTTCACCAAAAAAGACGATAGGCTCTGTTAGCGCTTGTATTAGGGGAAGGTATTGTTCACGGAATCCGGCGACAATTAAGCCGTCACAATTTCCGATATCGAGGGACTCAGGTTGCACAAGCTGAATCGAATAGCGCTGTTTGGCGAGTGTCTTATTTAAGCCGAGCAATAAATACATGTAGTAGGGCTCAGTCGTATCGACCTCTTCTAAAAAGAGAAACTTAATAATTTGCGTGCGTTTCGTCACAAGTGCTTTGGCGGCATAGTTGGGCGTGTAATTGAGTTCTGCCATCACTTTTAAAACAGCCGTACGCACGTCAGGTGCCACTTTTTCAGGATGGTTGACGACACGCGACACAGTCATTTTAGAGACATGTGCCATTTTGGCAACATCAGATAAGGTTGTCATAAACGGTCTCCTTTCGCGTAAAGTAAACGTTTACATCTTAAAACAAGTGTAAATGCAAACGTTTGCATTGTCAAATGAAGCATCAAAATGAATAGTTGTGACAAAATAACAAACTTTTTTAATAAAAAATGTTTGGTTTTTTTATAGGAGGGAAAGTTTAAAGTGTAACGATAATTTAAGTTACGCCAAAAAATTCAAAGAGAAGAGGGATAGGTATGAGTGGAGCATTTGACAAGCTTAAAGGGAAAGCAAAAGAAGCAGCAGGTAAAGCACTTAACGATGACTCTTTAAAAAATAAAGGCAAGGCCGATCAAGTCAAAGGTGAAGTGAAAAAAGCTGCAGGTAAGGTGAAAGACTCGTTTAATGATAAAGACAAATAACTGACACAATACGAGAGAAAGATAGGAGATGTTAGCATGTTACATTTTATTTGGGTATTAATTATTGGTGCAATTATTGGTGCAATCGCCGGAGCAATTACTAAGACAGCCTATGGCTGGGTCGGCAACATCGTGGCCGGTATTGTTGGTTCATGGTTAGGTGAATTGATTTTAGGTAGCTGGGGCCCATCGCTCGCAGGTATGGCGATTTTTCCATCGATTATCGGTGCGGTTATTTTAGTATTTGTCGCATCACTTATTTTTGGAAAACTGAAAAAAGATTAGTGAACTAGAGGTTAAAAATGAAAGTAGCTTATAGCAAAGTCGCTTGACCACTTTTCACAGAAAAAGCAGTTTGATTCGACTTTGTCTACAATCTGGAGCCAACATTTTTTGTTGGCTTCTTTTTTTGTCCTCCTTTTAGCAAACCAACTGAATTTAATTGCAATTATTGGTATAATAAACTGTAATTAGGGAGTGATGATGAAAGTGACGTTAGTTGAAGAAGCACGAGTATTTATAGCGGAATGCTATAAAGAATTGAATAAGACGTCTGCGTTAGCTCAACGACTTAAGCAAATTGAATGTGAAATTAAAACAACTCATACATATAAACATACCGAAGAGGAACTCGCGCATGGCGTGAAAATGGCTTGGCGCAACAACAACCGTTGCATCGGCCGTCTCTTTTGGCAACAACTGCAATTGATTGATGCTAGATCGGCGACGACAGCTGTTGAGGTTGAAGCGGCGTTGTTGCATCATATTGAAGCGGGTACGAATGGTGGAGCGATTAGACCAACAATTACGGTCTTTGAGCCAGGAAGGGTGCGGATTTGGAATGAGCAATTGATTCGCTATGCTGGCTATATTGTTGATGGCAAACAAATCGGTGATCCCTTATCAAATGACATTACGAAACTTTGTCAACGATTAGGATGGCAATCGAATAAAACTGACTTTGATGTCCTGCCATTATTGTTTCAAGTGGATGAACACTCGCCCTTGTGTATGCGGGACATTCCGTCACCGTTAGTAAAAGAAGTAACGATCACACATCCAGACTATCCAAAATTGGCAGAATTAAGCTTGAAATGGTATGCAGTGCCGATTATCGCCAATATGCGTCTAAGCATCGGTGGTATTTCTTATGAAGCTTGTCCGTTTAACGGCTGGTACATGGGAACCGAGATTGCTTCACGTAACCTCGTCGATACTGCCCGTTATAATAAATTGCCCGCGATTGCGACCGCCTTAGGAATTGAGACGCGCAAAAATCGTGAGTTGTGGCAGGACCGTGCCTTACTCGAGTTGAATTACGCAGTGTTAGATTCCTACAAGCGGGCAAAAGTGCAAATGGTCGATCATCATACGGCAGCCAAACAATTTGCCCAATTTGAGTCGAATGAAGTGGAAGCACACCGTGAAGTTACAGGGAACTGGGCGTGGTTGATACCACCGATGTCGCCTGCAAGCACACATATTTTCCATCAGCCCTATGCGAATACGACCAAAACACCTAACTTTTTTTATAAAAAATCACTGTTTGAGAAGGAAAATCACTGTCCTTTTCAGCAATAAAAGAGTACTCTTAAATAAGACCATTTTTTGAACGAAAAGAGGACTAAGATGTTAAAATATACCATCTGTTTTATTAAATATCACGATTCACTTTTACTGTTGAATCGTTTAAAAGCGCCATGGATGGGCAGTTGGAATGGTGTCGGTGGCAAGTTGGAACCGAATGAAACGCCGCAAGCCTGTATCATTCGAGAAATACATGAAGAAACAGGGATACGTCTTGACAAAGTGACCGCGCGTGGTGAGATGCGATGGACTAATTTTGGCACCGCTAATGGAGGTATGTATTTATTTACCGCAGAATTAACAAAAAAACCATTTGTTGGTCCGCAGGTGAGCATTGAAGGGTTATTGGATTTTAAAACAATTGAATGGGTGCTGTCACCGGATAATACAGGAGTGGTTAACAATATTAAACCGCTGTTAGCAACGCTGTTTGAGGCGGAGCCAACTAGTATTTACCAGGCAGATTATGAAGTGAACAATTTGATACGTTTTGTGAAAGTGCAGTAGCAGACGTTTGGATGGAAGAGGGAATGATATGGAAAATAAAAATAAAGGCCAACGGATTGACTATGGTATTATCGTCACGATGTTATTGTTTGCGGCCGTTAGCTTAATCGCAATTTATACCGCCTTAAATACGGATCCAGCCTATGGTCGTTCATTGGTTATTCGCCAAGGGGCATTTTACATAATCGGAGCAGTCGCAGTTGCTGTAATTATGCGGATTGATCGGGAACTCATGATTAAACTGACCCCGTATTTATACGTATTTGGGCTGTTTATTTTACTACTCGTCCTTATTCCTGGCATCGGTGTCGAAGTCAATGGGGCACGTAGTTGGATAAAACTTCCAGTTGTTGGGCAGTTTCAACCAGCTGAATTAATGAAGATTTGCCTCGTATTAATGCAAGGTAAAGTTATTATCGAACATAATAAGGCGGCTAAAATTAGAACAGTCAGAACCGACTGGGTGTTATTGTTTAAAATATCACTAACATCGTTCATTCCATTTGTCTTAATTTTACTGGAGAACGATTTAGGAACCGGCTTAGTTATAATGGCGATTACGCTAGGTATGTTTATCATTTCAGGGATTACGTGGCGGATTCTCTTACCCTTGATTTTAGGCGTGTTCTCATTAGGCGCAGCGATGATTTATACTGTAATGGTTAAACCAGAATGGCTCGCATTGATTGGTTTCAAACAGTATCAATTTGGACGAATCACCTCGTGGTTGGATCCTTATTCATCTGCTGATTCAGATGGCTATCAATTAATTTTAGCAATGCAAGCCATCGGATCGGGTGAAATTACCGGTTATGAAGGCACGAATGGAATGGCATCAATTCCCGAAGGTCATACCGATATGATTTTTGCGATGATTAATCATCACTGGGGCTTTATTGCCGGCAGTATCGTTATTGCCTTGTTCTTTATTCTCGTCTACCAAATTATTGGAACAGCCTTGGATTTAAAAGATGAGTTTTACGCGGTTATTTGTACCGGTGTTGTGATGACAATTATGTTCCATGTGCTTGAAAATGCCGGGATGACAATTGGCTTGCTACCGATTACAGGGATTCCATTGCCATTTATTAGTTATGGTGGGACCTCGCTCGTCGTTAACTTGTTAGGGATAGGTGTCATAATGTCGATGCGTTTTAACTCACCTGATTCAATGTTTTCGAAAGAAGAAAAAGAAACTGATATTGCCTTATATGATGTTAAGAAACGAAAATAATAACTGCCGTCAGCACCTTCCTTACAGAAAGATGCTGGCTTTTTTTATTCAGAATCTTTCCGCTAAAAGGTTGTCCAAATACTAAAAATCAACTATGATAAGGATAGAAACAGAAAAAAGAAGAGTGAGGGATAATAAATGATTAAATTTTATGAATACCCTAAGTGTACGACGTGTAAGAAAGCCAAAAAATGGTTGTCTGATAACGATGTCGCTTTTGAAGCAATTGATATCGTAGAAGAAACACCGACTGCCGCACAATTAAAAGCAGCCTTTGAGAAAACAAACTTACCAATCAAACGTTTTTTCAACACAAGTGGTCAAAAATACCGCGAATCAAACTTAAAAAATAAGATTGATCGCATGACAAATGATGAAATTTTCGCCTTACTTGCAACTGATGGGATGTTAATTAAACGTCCATTAGCAATCAGTGATGAGATGGTTACCTTAGGTTTTAAAGAAGAAGATTACGCGCGTTTTTGGAAATAAAACTAAACTAACTGAAAAGGGGTTTTTTTAATATGACTGATTACAAAGCTTATAAATACACAGAGGAACATGAATGGGTAAAAAAAGACGGCGATAATTACTACATCGGTATTTCATTACATGCACAAGATGAACTAGGCGATATCGTTTTTGTTGAAGTTCCTGAAGTCGATGATACAATCGAAAAAGGCGATTCATTCGGAAGTGTTGAATCTGTTAAAACAGTCTCAGAACTTTATGCACCAGTTGGTGGTACCGTTGTTTCAGTCAATGAGCTACTTGAAGATGAGCCTGAAACGTTAAACCAAGATCCGTATGAAAAAGGTTGGATTTGTGCATTAACCGATGTTGATGAGGCAGCTTATAATGAGCTACTAACATATGAACAGTACGAAGCATTTATCGCAGAAGCATAAAAGAGAGCAATAAAAGTGAAGGCAGCAGGCATAACTTCGCAGATGTTGACATGTGAAAGAAGCGCGACTAATGACAGTCGCTGACTTTCGCATCAAATATCCCAGCTGTTAGCTTATTCAACGCTCAAATCAAAGCAGTTTAATTCCACTTTGACTATCATCTGAAATCATTCAAGGCGACAGACGCTTTGAATGATTTTTATTTTAAGAAGGAGGGATGTCATGCAAGAGTGGTACGAACCCTCATTTCATGAAGCAAGGGAACAGCAGCGCGCCTTTGCCGTCTTGTTTTACACACCGATGTGTGGCAGTTGTCACGTCGTGGAACGACAACTCGATATTATTGCAGAGACAGTTCCAGAACTGACGTTAGTTAAAATGAATCTCAATTATTTACCGAAAATCGTGCAAACTTATCAAATTCAAAGCGTTCCAAGCGTGTACCGCTTTGATACGAACGGTGTCGTCAAGCGCCTCACCGTGATTGATAATGTGACCGAATTGTATCGTGAGTTAATAGTGCTAAAAAAAAAAGTGAAACAGTGATTGACTTGTGTAGCGCAAGCCTTTATAATTACGTTAATAAGTATAACTTTATATGATATTTCTTATCAAGAGTGGTGGAGGGACTTGCCCGATGAAACCCAGCAACCCCATGAGAATGGACGGTGCTAAATCAAGCTAAGTGAGTGATCACTTAGAAAGATGAGAAGCGGGCTATTCTAATAATAGACGTTTCACATCTTTCTGAAATTCAGAAAGATGTTTTTTTATGCTTAAAAAGCGGTTAATAAGAAAGGTTGGAGCAGATGATTAAATTAGAAAATGTCAGCAAGACGTTTCAAACGCGCAACGGTGCAGTAGACGCTGTTAAAAATGTTAGTTTTGAGATTGAAACTGGCGAAATTTTCGGAATAATCGGCTATTCGGGAGCAGGTAAAAGTACGCTTATCCGGATGTTTAATGGCCTTGAAACACCAACAGCCGGTAATATTCAGTTAAATGATATCGCCATTTCAAATATCCAAGGGGCAGACCTTCGCAAGGCACGCCAAAAAATCGGCATGAT
The DNA here is from genome assembly GCF_000525915.1 of Brochothrix campestris FSL F6-1037. GTDB lineage: Bacteria > Bacillota > Bacilli > Lactobacillales > Listeriaceae > Brochothrix > Brochothrix campestris. The sequence continues at coordinate 92,047 of NZ_AODH01000004.1, forward strand.
TTTTCAACACTTTAACTTGTTATGGTCACGCACAGTCGCCGAAAATATTGCGTTTCCATTGGAAATTGCTGGTGTGAAAAAAGCAGAACGTGAGCGTCGTGTAGCTGAACTGATCCACTTAGTTGGCTTAGACGGACGTGACAAATCGTATCCCGCACAACTCAGTGGCGGTCAAAAACAACGGGTCGGCATTGCCCGAGCGTTAGCCAATGATCCTGACGTGTTGCTGTGTGATGAGGCGACCAGTGCGCTCGATCCACAGACAACAAGTGAGGTACTCAACTTGTTAACCGATATTAACAAACGTCTTGGCTTAACAATTATCCTAATTACGCATGAAATGCCCGTTATCCGTAAAATCTGTAACCGTGTCGCAGTGATGGAAGGCGGTAAAGTCGTCGAATTAGGCGAGGTCTTGACGGTATTCCAAACACCACAACAAGAAATCACCCGTCGTTTCGTCTCGCAGGCCACTGATGATACCCAAACAGCTGAGATTGAACAAATGTTGATTGAAACGTATCCGACCGGTTTACTAGCGCGCTTAGTCTTTACAGCCTCACAAACGACGCAGCCAGTCATTACCGACTTGGCGAAAAAATTCGACATCGATATTAGCATTTTACATGGATCGATGACACAAACACGCAACGGTGCGTATGGTTTCCTCTTTATCCAACTGGTTGGGGCCGAAGCGAACATTGCAGCAACGAAAGCATACCTAGCAGAGATTGACGTCAGAATGGAAGTGATTCGTGCATGAATGAATTAATGGAAAAATGGTTACCGAATATTAGCTGGTCAGAAGTATGGACGGCGACGCAAGAAACGTTAATTATGACAGTTATCTCAATCGTCTTTGTCTTTATTTTAGGCCTGTTACTCGCGTTACTCTTATTTTTAACACGCGATCAAAGCAACATCTTCATTAAACTAATCAATTGGGTGTCAGTGGCCTTCGTTAATATTTTCCGCTCGATTCCGTTCATCATCTTAATCGTCCTCCTGATGCCATTTACGAAAACCATCATGGGAACAGTCATTGGTACTGCGGGCGCATTCCCGGCCTTGATCATTTCAGCGGCACCATTTTATGCCCGCCTCGTTGAAATCGCCTTCGTTGAAATTGATAAAGGTGTGATTGAAGCGAGTCGTGCAATGGGTGCGAGTCAATGGACGATTATTCGTAAAGTATTATTGCCTGAAGCGATGCCGGCCATTATTTCTGGCTTAACCGTAACGACGATTTCATTGATTGGCTACACGGCAATGGCGGGGGTTATCGGCGCTGGTGGTTTAGGAAACATGGCTTACTTCACTGGTTTCCAACGCTCACAAAATGATGTGACATTTGTAACAACTGTTATTATTTTAATCCTCGTCTTTATTATCCAATTTATTGGCGATAAGATTACAACGAAACTTGATAAACGTTAATTAATTAAATGGGGGGAACAAACATGAAAAAAATCATTTTAAGTCTTGTTACTGTATTAGTACTTGTCACCTTAGCTGCCTGTGGTGGCAATGATGACGCCAAAAAAGACAGTGCTAAACTGGTGGTCGGTGCCTCAAACGTGCCGCACGCTGAGATTTTAGAAAAAGCAAAACCACTCCTTGCAAAAGAAGGGGTCGAACTTGAAATCAAAAAGTACCAAGATTACATTTTACCAAATAAACAATTGGCATCAGGTGATTTAGATGCCAACTATTTCCAACATATTCCTTACTTAGAACAATACAACAAAGATAACGAGACCGATTTAGTCAGTGCCGGCAAAATTCATATTGAACCGTTCGGTATTTATTCAGCTAAATTCAAAAAAGTCAGTGATATCAAAGACGGTGCGACGATTTTAATTAGTAACAGCACAGCTGACCAAGGACGGATTTTAATGTTACTTGAGCAAGAAGGGCTCGTTAAAATTAACGACAGCATTAAAGATAAAGTCACAGCTACAATTAAAGATATTGACAACATCAAACACTTGAAATTTTTAAATCAAGTTGATCCTGGCCTCTTGGCACAAGCGTATAAAAACGAGGAAGCTGATTTATATGCCATCAATACTAACTATGCGATTGATGCGGGCTTGCAACCGACAGAAGATGCGTTGATTCTTGAAAATTCTGACTCACCATACGCGAACATTGTAGCGGTGAACAAAGCAGATAAAGACAATGCTAATATTAAAAAATTAATTAAAGTATTGCACTCGAAAGCAATTCAAGACTTCATTACTGACAAATATGAGGGTGCGGTTTTACCAACCAAGTAACGATATAACAATAGTGTGGGAGTTCGCTCCTTCGCTATTTTATATATAGTTCAAAAAGAGTGAATATTCGCAATATTTATCAATTAGGAGGAATGGGATATGAAAAAAGCAATTTTAGTAATTATTAGCGCCATTTTATTAGTGGTATTGGCAGCATGTGGGTCAGCCGATGCGACAGCCGAGAAGAAAGAGAAAACAACGACGTTAGTGATAGGGGCATCTAACGTACCGCATGCCGAAATTTTAGAAGAGGCAAAACCAATCTTGAAAAAAGAAGGTATTATCTTAGATATTAAAAAATACCAAGATTACATCTTACCGAATAAAAACTTAGCAGATGGTGAATTAGACGCCAACTACTTCCAACATATTCCCTTTTTGGAGTTATCGAATAAAGAAAACGACACAGACTTAGTCAATGCCGGTAAAATTCATATTGAGCCCTTCGGTATTTACTCATCGAAATACAAAGATGTGGCTGATGTCAAAGACGGCGCAACCATTTTAATTAGTAATAACGTTGCTGAACATGGTCGTATTTTAATGTTATTAGAAAAAGAAGGCTTAGTGAAGATTAACGATTCAGTTGAAAATAAAGTCGATGCGACCCTCGATGATATTGAAAACACGAAACACTTGAAATTCTTAAATCAAATCGATCCAGGTTTACTTGCAAAAGCCTATAAAAATGACGAGGCTGATCTTTATGCCATCAATACGAACTATGCGTTAGATGCGGGCTTGAAACCAACGGAAGATGCCTTAATTTTAGAGGATGCTGATTCACCGTATGCAAATGTGATTGCGGTTAATGCCAAGGATAAAAACAAGGCAGCCATCAAAAAATTAGTTGCAGTTTTACAATCAAAAGAAATCCAAGATTTTATTACTGATAAATATGAAGGTGCCGTTGTGCCAGTGAAGTAGATAGCACTGGCACACGCATTTTCCTGAAAGCTTGACGATTCGTGTAGCTAGGATTTTTCAGTAATGAAAGGAGAGACGTTACATGTCTCTCCTTTTTTAATGTGGATCAAGAATTTATCAATTTAAAAGGCATACAATGTTTTCGTAATTTGTTACAATAAGGGTATGACAGTATGCTGAATTTGATTATCAATTTGAATCATCTAAGTGATAATCGCTAAAAGAAACCTTACACTGATGTGATTTCAGCATTGCTTTTAGATTAAAATCATACTAAACTAATAATTATTAGAAAAAGTTGGAGGGATATTAATGAGCACGTTACAAGTGAAAGATTTACATGTGTCAATTGAAGGAAAAGAAATTTTAAAAGGTGTTAACCTAACAATGAATTCCGGTGAAGTACATGCCATTATGGGACCAAACGGAACAGGTAAATCAACTTTATCATCAGCAATTATGGGGCATCCCTCATACGAAGTAACGTCTGGTGAAATTTTATTAGACGGCGAAGATGTCTTAGAAATGGAAGTTGATGAACGCGCACGCGCAGGTCTTTTCTTAGCAATGCAATACCCAAGTGAAGTCACTGGGATTACAAACGCTGAATTTATTCGTTCAGCAATCAACGCTCGTCGTGAAGAAGGCGACGAAATGCCAATTATGAAATACTTGAAACAATTAGATAAAACAATGGAAGGCCTTGAAATGACTGAAGAAATGGCAGAACGTTATGTCAACGAAGGTTTTTCTGGTGGTGAAAAGAAACGTAACGAAATTTTACAAATGATGATGATCAAACCTAAATTCGCAATTTTGGATGAGATTGACTCAGGCTTAGATATCGATGCATTGAAAATCGTTTCTAAAGGTGTCAATGAAATGCGTGGCGACGACTTTGGTTGCATGATTATTACCCATTACCAACGTCTCTTAAACTACATTACACCCGATCACGTTCATGTGATGATGAACGGTAAAGTTGCTTTATCAGGTGGACCAGAATTAGCTAAACGCTTAGAAGCGGAAGGTTATGAAGGCATTCGTGCTGAATTAGGACTTGAAGTAGATGCGAAAGAAGTAGCAAACGACTAAAAAAGGGAGGAAGATACAGATGGTCTTACAAACGATTGAAACCATTAACCCTGCATTTATTACGTCATTTGCGCAAAAAACAGCAGAACCGTCATGGTTAACTGATTTACGTATACAAGCATGGGCTAAAGCAGCAGAATTAGAGTTACCGTACGTTGATAAAACAAAGATTAAACGATGGAATTTCACAAAGTTCAGCCAATACGCTGGCTTGGCACAACCTAACTTCGGGAAGAAATTACCTGGAATCGTGGCTGAAATTGCCGATGTCGACAATCAAGAGATGTCGCTTTACATTCAAGAAGATCAAACACCTGTCCACTTACACCTGTCACAAGAAGCGATTGATAAAGGCGTTATTGTGCAAGACTTAGCAACAGCTGTTAAAGAAAACAGTGCGTTAGTGCAACAATACTTTATGACAACGGCTGTCAAAATGGATGAAAACCGTTTAACAGCCTTCCATACAGCGCTTGTTAATAGTGGCCTGTTTATTTATGTGCCTAAAAACGTTGAATTGTCAACACCAATTCAAGCTGTTTTCATTCAAAATGATGACCGTAAACCGTTTATGAACCATGCGATTATTGTGGCTGACGAAAGTTCAAAATTAACTTATGTTGAAAACTATGTCGGTCAAACAGGGAAACGTCGTGCGATTGCGAACATTATTTCAGAAGTTATCGTTAAAGATAACGCCATCGTTACTTACGGTGCAGTCGATACGCTAGACGCAAGCGTGACGTCATACATTAACCGTCGTGGTCACGTCTTACGCGATGCTACTTTAAACTGGGCAATCGGTGTGATGAATGATGGCAACTCAGTCATTAACCATTTAACAAACCTTGTGGGTGATAACTCAAACAGTGATGTTAAAACAGTTACGGTTGGAACAGGTAAACAAACACAAAACTTCACAACCGAAATCCGTCAATTTGGGAAAGCCTCTAACGGCATGATTTTAAAACACGGTGTTGTATTAGACGCAGCGACGTCAATCTTCAACGGTATTGGTCATATTATGCACAATGCCAAAGGTGCTGATGCACAACAAGAATCACGTGTTCTCATGTTAAGCGATAGCGCACGTGGCGATGCGAACCCGATTTTATTAATTGATGAAGACGAAGTAACAGCGGGTCACGCTGCCTCTGTCGGTCGTGTGGATGAAGAAGCGTTATTCTATCTTCAAAGTCGTGGTCTGAGCTTACATGAAGCTGAACGTTTAGTTATTCACGGTTTCTTGAATCCAGTTGTGGATCAATTACCAATTAAACGCGTGAGTGAATTACTCTCACACGAGATTGAAAGGAAAGTGAAACGCTAATGAACCCTTTATCTGTCAAAGCTGATTTTCCGATTTTAACGCAGGTGGTTAATGAACGTCCGCTTGTTTATCTTGATAACGCTGCGACGTCTCAAAAACCCCAATGCGTGATTGATGCAGTGTCGCATTATTATGAAACAACGAATAGTAATGTGCACCGTGGTGTACATACGCTCGGTTCTCAAGCGACAGATTTATACGAGGGTGCCCGTGCGAAAGTACAGGCGTTCATTAAGGCAAACGATGCAGCTGAAATCATCTTTACCCGTGGCACAACAGCTTCTATCAATATCGTGGCCTCAAGCTACGCGATGGCACAGTTGCAGGTAGGCGATGAAATCGTCATTTCACCAGCCGAACATCACAGTAATTTGATTCCATGGCAGCAGGTTGCTCAGCAAACCGGTGCAACCTTAACTTACTTTGAGTTGGAGGTAGACGGTCGTCTGACAGTTGAGAAAGCAGCTGCAGCGATTAATAAACAAACTAAAATCGTGGCTTTAGCCCAGGCCTCAAATGTGCTGGGGACGATTAATCCAATTAAAGAGATTGCGGCCATCGCTCATGCCAACGGTGCCATCATCGTGGTTGATGGGGCACAATCCGTGCCACATTTACCAGTTGATGTCCAAGAACTCGACATTGATTTCTTGGCATTTTCGGGACATAAGATGATGGGACCAACCGGTATCGGTGTCTTATATGGCAAACGGGCTTTGCTCGAAGCAATGGATCCAGTTGAGTATGGCGGCGAGATGATCGATTTTGTAACGTTGGAAGGGGCAACTTGGAAAGAGTTGCCGTGGAAATTCGAAGCAGGTACACCGATTATTGCCGGGGCAATTGGCTTAGGTGCGGCAATTGACTACTTGAATACGATCGGGATGGCAACCGTAGCAGCCCATGGCACAGAACTGGTGGCCTATGCGCTTGAACGGTTACGTACAATTGAGGGCATTGACATACACGGTCCGCTTGATCCGCAACAACGAACAGCCTTAGTGTCATTCAATGTCGGTGATATACATCCGCATGACTTATCGACGGTACTAGATGAACAAGGGATTGCGATTCGGGCCGGTCATCACTGCGCCCAACCGTTAATGAAATGGCTCGGGGCCTCATCAACGGCCCGTGCAAGTTTTTATATGTACAATACGAAAGCGGAAGTCGATGCCCTCGTGGCAGCAATCGAACTGACAAAGGAGTATTTTGGCTATGGTGAAGCGTAATTTAGATCAATTATACCGACAAGTAATTATTGAACATTATCGTAAACCGCGTAACAGTGGCGAGCTTACGAATGAGACGCATCAAATTGAAATGAATAACCCAACCTGTGGCGATCAGATTTTTTTACATCTGAAAGTAGTAGATAGCCTAATTGAAGAGGCGAAGTTTACTGGCTCAGGTTGCTCGATTTCAATTGCGTCAGCCTCAATGATGACTGAAACAATTAAAGGACATACGATTGAACAGGCGCTCCTAATATCGGACGACTTTTCAGCGATGATGCAAGGGCAACCACATGCACACATCGATGAAGAAAACGGTGAATTAGAAGCCTTGGCAGGCGTTGCCCAGTTTCCAGCCCGCATCAAGTGTGCCACCTTAGCTTGGAAGGCGATGGAAAAAGCACTGGCAACGACAGAAACGAACAATTAACGAGGAGGAATGACAATGGCTCCCAATATGCCAGAATTAAGCGATTATGAATATGGTTTCCACGATAAGGACGTCTCTATTTTTAGAACAGAACGTGGCTTAACAGCTGAAATCGTTACTGAAATTTCCAACATGAAAAAAGAACCACAATGGATGCTTGACTTCCGTTTACGTTCCCTAGAACAATTTTATAAAATGCCAATGCCAATTTGGGGTGGTGACCTCTCTGAACTGAAATTTGAGGACATTACGTATTACGTTAAACCGTCTGAAGGAACAGTAAGTGACTGGGATGAAGTACCAGCTGAAATCAAGGCAACGTTTGATAAACTTGGTATTCCAGAGGCTGAACAAAAATATTTAGCCGGTGCATCTGCACAGTACGAATCAGAAGTGGTGTATCACAACATTCAAAAAGACCTTGAAGACAAGGGTGTTATTTTTAAAGATACCGACTCAGCCTTACGCGAAAATGAAGCTATTTTCCGTGAGTACTTCGGTAAAATTATCCCACCGCAAGATAATAAGTTTTCAGCCTTGAACTCAGCCGTTTGGTCGGGTGGCTCGTTCATCTACTGCCCACCTGGTGTAAAGGTAGAAACGCCATTACAAGCGTACTTCCGTATTAACTCACCGAATATGGGCCAATTTGAACGAACGTTGATTATCGTTGACGAAGGCGGTTCAATCAACTATGTTGAAGGCTGTACTGCTCCTGTTTATACGACGAACTCACTGCACTCTGCTGTCGTTGAAATCATGGTAAAAGAAGGCGGCTATTGCCGTTATACGACGATTCAAAACTGGGCGAACAACGTTTATAACTTAGTGACAAAACGTACATTCTGTGATGCAAATGCAACAATGGAATGGATTGATGGGAACATTGGTTCAAAATTAACAATGAAATACCCATCGGTTTACCTTCGGGGCGAAGGCGCGCGTGGCACAACCTTAACAATTGCGATTGGTGGCCGTGGCCAACGTCAAGATACCGGAACAAAAATGATTCACTTGGCGCCAAACACATCTTCTTCGATTGTCTCGAAATCAATTGCTAAACAAGGTGGTAACGTTACTTATCGTGGGATGGTTCACTTTGGTCGTAAAGCGAAAAATGCGCGTTCGAATATCGAATGTGATACGCTCATTATGGACCATGAATCAACGTCGGATACGATTCCGTACAACGAAATTTTAAACAGTCAAATTTCATTAGAACATGAGGCTAAAGTGTCACGTGTATCTGAAGAACAGTTATTTTACCTCATGAGCCGTGGCTTGACTGAAGTAGAAGCAACTGAAATGATTGTAATGGGCTTTATTGAACCCTTTACCAAAGAATTACCGATGGAATATGCCGTTGAAATGAACCGTCTCATTAAATTTGAGATGGAAGGATCAATTGGTTAGAGATTAAAACAAAGCTAGGGCTGCTGTTACATTGGCAGCTTTGGCTTTTTTTTATAGCTCTTTTTTCATCAAAGACGGCTAACAAAGATGGTGTGGTTGTGTTGTCGGTTGGTACTCTTTAGTTTCTCTACAATTGCACTCATAATCAGTGTCACTAAAATATTGGGGGTGGTATGTGCATCGCTATTCAAAACAACGTCAGCAATTTGTAAGTGAATTAAGCGGTCATGTTGAGAAATGATCAGTGGCTGCCTATAGTCAACTGCTGGACTACCTGCTAGTTATACAATTTAATTATCAAACAGAGAGCCTCCCGACATTATTCAGGGGAGGCTCTCTGTTTGTAGACAAAGTCTAATTCAATGTCATTTATTTTCTAAGTTATTTGTTTCTAACCGATTTATTTAACGCTAGGACTTCAACTGATCCGCTGACGAAAAGCGTGGTTGATCAGCCGCTATTTTAGGGTCATGGCTATCCCACGGCCAGCCACCAAATTGTGTCACTTCAAAATCGGCATAGGCTTGTTCAACTTCTGCACGCGTAGTCATCACAAATGGGCCATAAGCAAAGACCGGTTCATCAATCGTCTGACCGATAAACACCATAAAGGTCGTGTCAGCTGTGGCTTCAAAGGTTGTCGGCTCATCATCGGTATAAACGAGTAATGTTTTTGCTGGAATGACGGAGTCTTTATGAGTGAGGCTACCGCTCATAACATACAGTTGTACCTTAACATCAGTTGGATAAGCCGGAATCACAAAGTGATTGCCAGCCTCGATTTGACCATCCCAGACATTGATGTGATGGTTGGCTTCAAAGCCATAAGAACTGGCAGGGGCACTGCCAGAGACGGCATCATCGTAACGGCCAACGAGCACTTTTAAATAATTTTTAGCAGGGTTTGTTTCAGCCAATGGCACGACTGGAATCGTTTCACGCCAATGCATTTGGTAGGCCGGCTCGCCCATTTTTAAACGTTTGGGCATGTTGAGCCAAATTTGGACGATTTCAAACGGATTCGGCTGCTCGGTTTCAATCAAAGGAAACATTTCAGCGTGCTGAATGCCCTTACCTGCAACCATCCATTGCACATCGCCATCAGCATAGCGGCCACTGTTACCAAATGAATCGAAGTGGTCGATTACCCCCTTACGTGCGTATGTAATCGTCTCAAAACCACGGTGTGGATGTGCGGGAAAACCCGGCACATGGCGGCCATGATACATTTTCCAGCCCCGTGTTTTACTAAAATCATTGCCTTTAATCCAGTCAGTCGGGTATTCACTCGGTGCCATGTTACCGTCGCCACTAGGATAAGTATCCGTGTGATGACCGACTAAAATAAAGGGGTTTTGCACCGGGATTCGGGCTGAATCGACCGGATAAGCTTTACCTTTCATCATCAGAACATTCCTCCTAACGAATGGGTCTTAGTTAATACCCATTTGAGTTAACCATTCGTGATAATTTGTTTTTAAGCGAAGTGCAATGGAAGCATCAGTAATATTTTGTCCTTCTTCAAAGGCGATGATACCAGCAATGCGTCCCACTTCGACTGCGTCGATATAATCAGGACTAGAGTACATCGCACCACGTGAACGCGTATTGATTGGGCCAAGGTTAATATCGTTAATGCGGATTTGGTTCGGATCATTTTCAGCCGATAAGACACGACGTAACATTAACTCAGCGGCATTGGCTACTGAAATTGGTCCTGAATGAGGCACGGGTCTGACCGATGAAAGACCAACGATAAAGCTATAGCTTCCGCGTGGTGCGATATAAGGAATAAACGTTTTCGCGACGATAAAGTGTGTGGTTAAACTACTGTTGATAATGTAATTCCATCGTTCTAATGAAAGGTCGGTTAATTTATCACCAGACCACCAGCCAAATAAGGAAGAGACCATTGCATCGATTTGACCGTATGTCGCAATAATTTCATCTCTCACACGAATCGCATCTGTTTCATCAGCAATATTTCCTTCAATAAAATGGAGGTTTTTACCATTCGGTGCAATGTAAGCTTGAACCTTCGCAATTTTAGTCATATTACGCGTCGGAATAACGACAGTTGCTCCTTGAGAAACAAACCATTTGGCAATCCCTTCACCAACACTCCCCGTTCCACCAGCGACAACAACAATTTTATCTTTATACATACGATCTCCTCCTTTAGTTTTTATTAATCCTCAGTAGTTAAAATGATTTTTCCAGCGGCGCGATCACTGACGATTAAGCGATGGGCTTCTTGTACACCGGCGACAGTTAACGGTAATGTTTCAGCAATTTTGAGTGTTAGACCATGTTCTTCGTAAAATTTGAATAAGAATGGCATCACAACCGCATTCGTCATTGCCGGTGTCCGTGATAAGAAGACGACTTTGACGTTTTTACCGAGGGTATCCTGTGGTAAGGTTGTCATCCCTAAATAAGTGCCGCCTTCTTTCACAAGTTGTAACGCAACTTTTTCACCCTTATTGAAGAGCGATGCATCAACGACGAAGTCGGCTTTGTTAGCATAAGCTGCTACAGCATCACTGTCACGATAGTCAATAAAAACATTGGCACCCGATTCTTTGAGGTAGGCTTCATTATGTGCACTTGCGAGGGCAATGATGGTCACATCAAAACTTTTGGCCAGTTGAACGACGAAGTTACCAACACTACCTGAGGCACCAACAACAGCGAGCGTATCACCTTTTTTGAGGTCATAAAAACCACCATAGAGCGCCCAATAAGCGGTTGAAGCAGTCGCCGAAAACCCGGCTGCGAAATCAAGTGGCATCTCAGCAGGGACTTTAAAGACATTGCGCGCGTTAGTTGTTAAATAATCAGCATAGCCGCCAGCGCCAGGTTTGACGATGACATTATCGCCGATACTGAGGTTGCTTGCATTGTCATATAATTTAACGACTTCACCAACGACTTCATTACCTAACACATGGAACTGAGCTGGTGCGGCACTACGACTCATTTTACCGCTGCGAACGAAGGCTTCAACAGGATTAATGCCAACTTTTTTGACTTTCACCAGCACATTATTCGTCGAATTAAGGGCAATCTCACCCGTACGTTCTTCAAACACATCAACGTCACCAAATCGATCAAACCCAATTGTTTTTGCTGTAACCATCATTAAAATCTCCTTCTTTCATCCTTTTATTTTAGGTAACCCTCTTACTTAAAGTAAGTATACAACGATGTTGAAATAACTGCAAGTCTAGTGCTTGAATAGTTACAAAGGATTAGCCTTAACAAAAAACAGCTGAGCAATGGTCTGCTAGCTGCCAATCGATACGACTTAATTGTTTACTTCAAGGTATTTTTCCATCAAAATAGCAGCGACAACATCCATAAAGAAACGGGCACGACGTGAGGGCGTCGCATACTTTAAGGTGATGATACTCGGTTTGGTGACGGAAGTGACGTCTTTAATCGCAACCGCTTGCAACTGATTCGCAAAGACGTCGTGAATTTCAGATTGTGGTAAAATCGCGACCCCGATTTTTTCGACGACAAAGTTGAGCAAGGTGAAAATATCTTTGCATTCTAACACAATATTAGGCGTTAAGTTTTTGAGGCTAAAAAAATTGAGGATGTTTTCGTGGATCGAAAAGCCATCCATCGCACCGAGCATCAACAGCGGATACTTATTAACCTGTTGTAACGAAATCGCTGGTGTTGCGAGTTGTTGATGCCAGCTCGTCGGCATAACAACAACAAAGGGTTCCTGCTTCAAACGAATGACATCATAATTCGTTAAGTCGGCTGGTTGTAACATAAAGGCGAGCTCGATTTCTTCAGTTAATAAGAGCTGTTCGAGATAGGCCGAATCGCCCTTATACATTTTAATGAAAACGTCGGGATAATGTTGGCGATAAGCGTGGATCATCTCGTGTAAGTATTTGGCACAACTGGTGGCGACACCAATCGCCAGTGTGCCCATAAGTCCACCTTCAAGCGCGGCGATTTCGGTTTTGACATAATCCAGTTGGTTAATCATTTGTTTGGCATGTTGATAAAGCAAGCGGCCAGATTCGGTCACAGGTCGTTTATTTGATACGAAGGACCCCAACTTTATTATGTACCCGGCGTTAATCATCCTCATTATCGGGATGTTTATTTTAAGCCAAACAACAACTGGTGCCGTCTTGCTAATCGCAGGTGCTTTTATTGGCTTAGGCTACGGGACGTATTTATCGAGCTGTCAAGCAGTTGCGATTAAACAGGCACCGCCACACCGGATTGGCTTAGCAACAGCAACCTTCTTTATCTTAACCGATATCGGTTTAGGCATTGGGCCATTTGTACAAGGCTATGTTGTGCCAACCTTAGGTTATAAAGGCTTGTATTTAATCTTAGGCTTTATTTTAATCATCTGTGTGCCATTGCACCATTTCTTGTATGAGAAAAATGAACAATAAGGTGTTGATTAAAGCAAAAAGCAGTCGCAAATAGCGATTGCTTTTTTTGTACATAACCGAGGAAATGACTGTTTTTTTTTAATAGCTAATCAAACAAGGTGGCGCTAGTTCAAAAAGTGAAAATCGAGTTGCATATTTTTATTTTGGCTAGTTATAAGTATCGTTAAAATATTTTTTTGATTAAAACAGTCCTAAATCGCTATTATTTTGTTGTTATATTATAAAATGATTTAATTTTCAGAATTGTCTCTCTTTTTATGATATAATTTATATACTGGCTATATCACTTGACATGGCCAACCATAAATGGGATGGGGGAATTCTTTTGAAGAAAACAAAGAACTATGATTTCAAGAAAAGAATTGAGAATAAACGCAAACTAAGAATTCAACAAATTGCAACGGCGGTTGTCGCTTTTGGACTCGTAACTTCGCCACTGTCAGTCAATTTTAATAAAAACTTATCATTTGATTATCATACTGTTTCGGCAGACACGGCTTCATTAGCACAAGTTAATTTACTTGGCAATACAAGTGTGTCTCAAACAGCAGTTGGAACAAATGCTTATGATATCACGGTTGCAGGAACAGCCTTAGCTGATCTCGAATTGTTAGGGACAAATCGAAAAGGTGTTGCCCAGGTTGATTTAAGCAGTATACCTGAAGAATTACGTGATCAGGTGACGATTACATCTGAAGGTGCTCACGTGCATGTCGAATTATTACCAATTACAATGGCCGATTTACCAGCCTAGGTAGTTTAGTGAGAGGTCTAACTAATACTGTTGGAACGACTGTTGCCTCTGTCTTGGATTTAGTTAATCAATTAGACAAATCAGTTATTCCTAATTCATTAATTACAATCAAAGGGATTGAAGAACTGTCAACAGCAGTTGATGCGTTAAATAATATTGATAAGGCATTAGCTAATTTATTAGCTTACGATGAAGATGTGTCTGTCACAGTGGGTGAGAATGGTGAGCTAGTTGCCGATTTTACGGCTGGATTAGGTAATCATCTCGAAAGTGCTGTGAACGATGTTGTTGTTCAAACGTTGCAAAATGTTGTAACGGCTTTAAATGCTTTAGAAATAAAAATTTTACCTGAAGCTGAAAAAATTCCACTGATTGGACTTGTACCAAAAACGTTAAATGCATTGATTGCAACAGTTTTCAAAACAGTAACCTCAACAACGTCACTGTTAACAGATGCAATTGGTAAAATATCAGATGGTACAATTGATATTGCTAATGATTTATTACAAGTACAAGTATTGGGAGAAATGTCAGTTAATTATAAAAATGTTAAATTAAATATTCCAGAAGAGTCATTAATTAACGCTGACTTAGCAGGCACATATCCAATTGCAGTTAAGGCTGGAATTTTGAGTGCAAATGTTATTGATATTTCGCTATTATCAGCATTATCAGATACAACGTCAGTTCCTTTAGTTGTTAATGGTACAAAGGTTGTTGTAACACCTCCTGAAGAAGGAGACGCTGATGCCGATGCTGACGCCGATGCGGATGCTGACGCGGATGCTGACGCTGATGCTGATGCTGACGCCGATGCAGATGCAGATGCCGATGCTGACGCGGATGCCGACGCCGATGCTGATGCCGATGCTGACGCCGATGCTGAT
>NZ_AODH01000005.1 GCF_000525915.1 Brochothrix campestris FSL F6-1037
TATGAAATATCATAGAAGTTAGCTGATTAAACGAGAGGATATAACAACATTTCTATTCAGTCTTATCATCTCGTACACAAAGTCACTGTAATAGCATTACAAAGAAAATGAAGTCTGTTTAGACTTTGTCTACAATCTGAAACGGAAAGTGAGTCTAACAACTCACTTTCCGTTCTTTTTAAAAGGATGTGTATGGAGTTCGTCGACGAGTTGTTTCGTTTGTTGCGCTGTTTGAGCGCCTTTTTTCGTAATCATAAAGGTCGACATTAATGGTAACTTTTCATTTAAATCTACAACCGCTAACGATTGTGACTCTAACTCGGACGCGATGGTTGCTTCGGGTAATATAGCAATGCCTTTGCGTTCGATAATAAAGTGTTTGATTTCTTCTATCGATGAGGCCTCGTGATTTTGTGCGAATTCCAGATGATAGTTGTTAGCAATCGTTTTAAAAAAGGCGGTAATAAGCCTCATGTTTATCACAAAAAAGAAAGGTTTCTTTTTGAAGTTGATGGAAGCGAATGTTTTGAGCACCTGCTAATGAGGCGCTTGGTGCACAAACGAGAACGATTTTTTCGCTAAGAATTTTATCGGCTGATAAATGTTCGCTTTTTACAGTGATATCAGTGAAAATAGCGTTATCGATAGTGCCATTTTCTAGTTGTTTTTCAAGTTCTAACGGAGAGCCGATTTCTTTAAAGGTAATCGGTAACTCTGACATGTCTTTCGTAACATTTGCCATGATTTGTGGTAGGCGATAGAGGCATTGGGTTACCGAACCAGCAATGACTAATGGCTGATTGACTGATTGAGCTGAAATCAAAATTCGTGTAAAGGGTTCGACTGTCTCATAAAAGGTTAAGCCGCTATCCGATAGGCGGATACTGCCCATATTATATTCAAACAGCTCAAATCCAATTTTTTTTTTCGAGTTGTTTTATCGCAGGTGCATATTCAGAAATAATCTCTTTTTGATAGTAATCTCCAAATTGACGTAAATGTTGTACCGTTTTAGTAAAATGAATTAGTTCCTTTGTATTCATTTGGGATCCCCTTCCCGGTGTTTAAATAGTAGTTAGTGTTACTACCGATAGTTAATGATAGGCTAAAAGCGAACTATCGTCAACCAACTTGCGGTAGTGCATTAAAGAAGAAAGTTAGAATTAACAGTGGTTAATCTCTCTCGTGATGCTCTAATGGGAAACAAGCTTTAGTTAAGATAGCGCAAAAGTAAATAATACGTTATAATTTAGTTTTATAAAGGAGGAATGCAAGCGATGCAAAACAGACGAAATAAAACCTTACGCTTAGCCTTATTAGGTGTCTTAACAGCGATTATTATTATACAAACCTTTGTACCGTTTTTAGGTTATATTCCATTGGGTGTCTTAAACGTGACGATCATCCCTGTGACCATCATTATTGCGGCGGTCGTCTTAGGACCAAAAGACGGAGCAATTGTTGGTGGGGTTTGGGGCATGATTGTCTTTATTAGAGCCTATGTCGCACCGACGAGTCCGCTTGCGCCATTAGTATTCGTCAATCCGATAATTTCGGTACTGCCGCGTATTTTAATTGGCTTATTAGCAGGTTATGCTTATATGGCCTTTACCAAGCTAAAGCTGAATCAATCGCTCTCATTAGCTATTTCAGCCATTATTGGTTCAGCTGTCAACACGATTCTTGTGTTGGGACTCATTTTTATCTTCTACAAAGAAGTGTATGCCGATTTCATCAAACTGGATGTTGATCAAGTATTAGGTGCTTTGATGGTAATTATCAGTACGAACGGTGTGCTCGAAGCTGTTTTCGCGGCAATCGTGGTACCAATTATCGCACGACCATTGCTTGCGCGTTGGAAAAAATAAAGGTGTCTTTTTTAGGAATAATAACCGTTTGAAACAGTTGCGATCTAAGTAACTGTTTTTTTTGCTTGCATTTTATACCCCCAAGGGTATAATTAAGAAGTTGAGTCAATTCAGTTCATGTAAAGAAAGAGGAGAATAAAACATGCGTTATGTAATTGTTGGCGGTGTGGCTGGTGGAATGTCGGCGGCAACCCGTTTACGTCGTTTGGATGAAACGGCTGAAATTATTATTATCGATAAGGGGGCTTACGTTTCGTTTGCCAATTGTGGATTACCTTATTATGTCGCTGGTGAAATAACAGAACGAGCGGATTTACTCGTGCAAACACCAGCGAAATTAAAGGCCCGTTTCAACTTAGATGTTCGGGTTAACAGTGAAGTCGTTGGGATTCAATCGTATCAAAAGTCGTTGACCGTTAAAACAGCGACGGAGGAATATCAGTTAAGCTATGATAAGTTGTTATTGTCACCGGGAGGTCAAGCAACCATACCACCACTATCAGGTTTAAGTAATCTGCCGTCATATACGATGCGATCGGTAGCGGACGTCGATGCAGTGACGGCTTTTATCGAACGGGAGCAGCCTCAAACAATTGCTGTGATAGGGGGTGGCTACATCGGCTTAGAGATGAGTGAAAGTTTAACGAATCGTGGCATTAAGGTTCACTTGATTAACCGCAGTGCGCACGTATTGAACACAGTCGATGAAGAAATGGCGGTGTTTGTTGAACAAGAATTACGTGAACAAGCGGTGGAACTGCATTTGAAAACGCAGATTACAGCCATTACCGCCGATCAAAAAGTGATTTTAAATGACGGACGTGTCATTGCTTGTGACGCTTTAATTATCGCGGCAGGTATTAAACCAGCGACGGGCTTTTTGGAAAAAACACCGATTGCACTCGGTAAAGATGGCGGTATCATTGTTAATGAACAGTTTGAAACCACGGTGACGGATATTTTTGCGGTTGGTGATGCGATTTTAGTACCGCAACTAATTTCTAAAGAAGCGTCGTTGCTCGCCTTAGCTTCACCAGCTAACCGTCAAGGACGCTTTGTGGCGGATGTGATGAGTGGGTTATCGCGATCGTTTAAAGGGACGCTTGGCACGTCAATTGTACGGGTGTTTTCACAAACCGTTGCAGCGACAGGTTTAAATGAGAGTGACTTAAAACGTTTAGGCTATCACTATCAGGTGTTACATGTGATGGGCAAAAATCATGCTGGTTATTATCCGCATGCAACGGGTATTTTACTAAAAGTTCTATTTAATAAGGATGATGGCCAACTGTATGGTGCACAAGCAATTGGCCAAGCGGGTGTTGATAAACGAATTGATGTGTTAGCAACCGCAATTTATGCGAAGCTAACGATTGATCAATTACCAGAGTTAGAACTTAGTTATGCACCACCATTTGGCGTAGCAAAAGATGTTGTTAACATGGCGGGCTATGTGGGTATGAATATCAGTGAAGGACTTACTCAGCCCATTCAATGGCATGAACTGGCTGGGAAAGTAGCAGGTGGTGCTGTCTTAATTGATGTAAGAAGTGCTGCTGAGTTCGCTAAAGGTCATATTGTAGGTGCATTGAATCATCCGCTTGATGCGATCCGCGAACAGCCGTTGACAATTGCAAAGGAAACGACCTTGATCGTAAGTTGTCAAACGGGATTACGCAGCTATATCGCAGAACGTCTATTAACACAACAGGGATATACGGTTTATAACTTGGATGGTGCGTATCATTTATACGCCCAAATACAATCAGAAAAGGTGGAATACAAATGAAAGCAACAACAATGGCAGAATTCGAACAAACATTAAAAACAAGCGAGGTCGTTGTCTTAGATGTACGTGAAGACGATGAATTTGCCAACGGGCATATCGAAGGGGCTCAGTCATTACCCTTATCTGTTCTTAGTGAAAATTTAGCCGAGCTAAACAAAGACACAGCCTATCACGTTATTTGTCTTGCAGGCGGTCGTTCGGCCCGTGCTTGTGAGTTGTTAGACAAAGAAGGTTTTGAAGTGACAAATGTACTCGGTGGTATGTCAGCTTGGCGTGGAGAAACGGTCAGTGAATAAATACGATGTTAAAATAAGTAACCGTTTGAAACGAACAGAGGGCCAATTAAAAGGGATTTTGAAAATGATTGCCGACGAAAAAGAGTGTAAGGATGTCGTGACACAATTATCGGCGGTTCGTTCGAGTATTGACCGTGTGATGGGACTGATCGTTGCTGAAAATTTAGTCGACTGTGTTAAAACTGATATGTCGACGGGCATTAGCTCGGAAGAAAGCATTCAACAAGCGATTGATTTGCTTGTGAAGAGCCGTTAATTTTACAAAAAAGGAGCAAGCCATTTATTGGCTTGCTCCTTTCACGTTAGGCGATTAAATTTGACAAGAATCATCCGCACAATCGGCTGCATCAGGTACGAGTTTAACTGGTTGTTCTTCTTTTGCTTTAATTTGGGCAATCGCAGCTTTAAATTGCTCGATGGGTTGAGCACCAGATACGGCATACTTCTCGTTAAATAAGAAGTAAGGGACACCCGTGATTCCGAGGTCTTTTGCAGCTTGTTGATCAGCGCGTACGCTCTTTGTATAAGCGTCTGAGTTGAGTACAGCTTCGGCTTGTTCGGGAGCAATTCCAACAGCTTGGGCAAAACCAATTAAAGTGGCGTTGTCGTTTAAATAGGCACCTTTAGTAAAATAAGCGTCAAAAGCGATTTCATTTAATTGTTGTTCGACGCCCAGCTCGCGAGCAAGATGACTCAAACGATGCATTTTTAAGGTGTTCGTTGGTTTGATACTATCAAAATCATAATTCAAACCAACACTTTTTGCCATATTAATCACATTTGCATTCATCTTATCTGCTTCAGCAACAGAGACGTTATATTTTTCGGCGAGCATTTCACTCATGTTACCACGTAATTCAAGTGGAGCCGTTGGATCTAATTCATAACTATGATATACCACTTCAATTGAGTTGTCATCACCTACAGCATTTTCGAAGTTGCGTTTACCAATATAACAAAACGGACAAGCATAATCAGACCAAATTTCAACTTTCATCATTAACATCTCCTTTGTTTATAATAGTCACTTCCTAAAAGTAAGTCTACAAGGTAAATTGTAGCGGATTTTAATGAAAATGCAAGAATAAGGCTCAAAAAGGAGCTGTTACGAAGAAATGTCAAATTAATGAGTCAAAACATAAAAAAATAAGGGGAAACGGTTTACAAATGAGAGTGAACACTTTATGATATTGGTATAGACCCATTTAGTTGGTGGATGGAGGAGATTGAAATGATGAAAGTTATTAAAAATATTACCATTTATACGCACGAAGCGGTTATTACTAACGGCTATGTTCGATTTGATAAAACAATAAAGGCACTTGGTTCAATGGATGATTATATTGCTGTTGCAGATGAGGAAGTTATTAATGCTCCCAAAGGTGCTAAACTTATACCGGGTTTTATTGATGTGCATACACATGGTGGCTACTCATTTGATACAATGGATGCCGATTCAAGTAAATTAGAAGTGCAAATTAATTCGATGTTACAAGAAGGAATCACATCGATTTTTCCAACAACGATGACACAGTCGCCGGCTGCAATTGAGGCCGCTTTAGCGACAGTAGCAGAAACAGCGAAAAAAAGTACCGCAAATTCAAGGGATTCATTTAGAGGGGCCTTATGTATCGGTTAAACATAAAGGTGCTCAGCCTGAACAATACATTAAGGCACCAGTGCTAGATGAATTCAAACGCTGGAATAAAGCCGCAAACAATTTGATTCGCTTAGTAACCTATGCGCCCGAGAATGATAATACCCGTGAATTTGAAGATTATTTAATTGCACATAACATCGTGCCTTCAATGGGCCATACCGATGCGACGCGTGAACAATTAGCGCCAAGTAAAGCCAGTCATGCAACGCATTTGTTTAATGCCTCACGTGGCTTGCATCATCGTGAAGCTGGGACCGTTGGACATGCCTTGCTCGAACGTAATATCATGGCGGAAATAATTGTCGATGGTGTTCATGTGACACCTGATATGGTCAAACTTGCATTCCAAATGAAGGGTGTCGATCATATTAGTGTGATTACGGATGCGATGCGTGCCAAAGGATTAGAAGATGGGGTGTCAGAACTTGGTGGCCAAACCGTTTACGTTAAAAATAAACAAGCGCGTCTCGAAGATGGTACATTAGCGGGGAGTGTCTTAACGATGGATGATGCTTTCCGTAACATGATTGAATTTACAGGCTGTTCATTTGAAGATGCCATCCAAATGACTTCGTACAACCAAGCAAAAGAATTTGGTTTAACACAAAAAGGCGATATTGTCGTAGGCAAAGATGCGGATTTCGTGTTATTTGATAAAAATATACAAGTGGCTGAAACCTATTCAATCGGACGCCGCTACCAATGGGAGGAAAAATAAGATGAACATTATTATTAGCAAAACAAAAGACGAGGCTTCAAAAAAAAGTGTCAGAGTTATTTGCAAGCGATATTAACAGCGGTAACATCAAAACAGTTGGTTTAGCAACCGGGTCAACACCACTTGATTTTTACAAATATGTGCGTGAGGCACAACCTGATTGCAAAGCGATTACAACTGTTAACTTAGATGAGTATGTTGGTCTAGCGGCCGATCACGATCAAAGCTACAGTTACTTTATGCATGAGCATTTATTTAATGATGTTGCGTTTGCAAAACATTTTTTACCCGATGGCTTAGCAAAAGATTCAGCGGCCGAATGTGCGCGTTATGATGAGGTATTGGCAGAAAATCCAATCGATTGGCAGTTACTTGGTATTGGTGGAAACGGTCATATTGGCTTTAACGAACCGGGTGCATCATTCGAAGGAACTACGCAACGCGTGCAGTTAACAGAAGAGACCTTGGCAGCGAACGCACGCTTCTTTGACTCAATCGAAGAAGTGCCAACAGAAGCGTACTCAATGGGCATCGGTTCAATCCTAAATAGTAAAAAAATTGTGCTCCTCGCCTTTGGTGAAGAAAAAGCAGCGGCAATTAAAGCGATGATTGAGGGACCGATGACAAATGAAGTACCAGCAACAGCTTTACAAAATCATCCAAATGTAACTGTTTTCTTAGATGAAGCAGCGGCAAGTTTATTGACTAAATAATACATACAAAAAAGCGGTAGCCGGACAACTTTGTCCTAGGGCTACCGCTTTTTTTTTGAGCAGAACGAGTGACCTCAACTATAATTTACCTGTAATGAATTGTGCTTCACCTTGACCAAAACTCCAATCAGCATCTGTATTTTCAACGAGAGCAAACATGACATCGTCTGTAGCGATGTCGCAGTGTAGCGCGAGTCGTGCTGTGATTAACTGATAGAGGTGTTGTTTTTGCTGTTGTGTCCGTTTATTGCTAATTATCGTTATCACAACGATGTTTTTAGTTCGTTTTAACCCGAGGCCAGTATCTTTGATTTTCAGTTCGTTCGCCGAGTGTTGATTGACAATCTGATACCGATCGGTAGATGGCACACCGAGCGCTTCGACCATTGCGTCATGCGTGACATCTAATAACTGCTCTATTTCTCTTTCTGTACGACCTTTCTGAATATCAAATTTAAATAAGGGCATCTTTTTTCCTCCTGTTAATATGTAATGGGTGAAGTGATAACTGTGATTTGATGTGCGTCGCAAAAATGTTGGTAGCCTGGTGGTAAAGGTTTATCGGTAATCAGTACATTAATCTCCTCAAAATCGGCATAGGTGAGTAAGGTCGCTTTGTTGAATTTAGAATAGTCCGCTAATAAATAGGTCGTGGTAGCCCGAGAAACGATAGTGCGCTTAATATCATATTCCATCAAGTCGGAATTGGTTAGTCCGTTTTCAATCGAAACGGCACTAGCAGCCATAAAAGCTTTGGTGATATTGTACTTGCTAATCATCCGTGTCATATTAAGGCCAACAAAGGAACGTGTTTCTGCTTTGTAGGTGTTGCCTACGAGTAATAAACGGATGTTTTGGAAGGTTGCCCCCACATTAATAATGTCCAAACTGTTCGTTAAAATAGTTAGCTGAATTGTAGGTGGCAGTTGCTCAATCAGACCAACTGTCGTTGTACCTGAATCGATAAAGATGAAATCGCCATCTTCAATCAAGCTGGCTGCCGTCGTTGCAATTGCCTCTTTACTGTCGTGATTGGTGATATGACGATGTTCAAATGTCACAAGTTCGCTATTTACGAGTGATTTCACACCGCCATATACTTTTTCAATCGTGCCATTCGCGATAATGAGGTTAATATCACGGCGGATTGTATTTTTAGAAACCTTAAAATGGGAGCATAATTCATCAAGTGAAACCGATTTTCTTTGTTGAATGTAATAGTTCAGAGCAACGAGTCGTTTAGCTCTCATTCGCAATCCTCCTTTCGCTCGTGACGATAATGTGACAACACTTCACCTAAAAGATAACACATTACCAAAAGTTTATCAACAGATTGTGAATAGGGAATGGGAACTCCTTTTAGATAGATTGCAAAAAGGGTTGTACAGGATATCCATTGACATTGTTATAAAAAGAATGTACGATGTATTCGAAAGGTTACCAAAAGATTACCAACTATGGAAGGAGGGTGCCGGTGTTAGTCGTTATGCTTCTAAAAAATGAAAGCGTTAACATAAAAAGTGAGGAGGAAATAATATGACTGAAATGCAAACACTCCAAAATTTCATTGGTGGTAAATGGGTAAACAGTAAAACCACTGAGTTCGAAAATGTTACCAACCCGGCAACAAAGGAAAAAATTGCACGGGTACCACTCTCAACGAAAGCCGACGTTGATTACGCAGTGGCGGTGGCGCAAACAGCTTTTGAACAATGGCGACAAGTGGCTGTCCCGAAACGGGCGCGGATTTTATTTAAGTACCAAAACCTAGTAGTGGCACATAAGGCTGAATTAGCGAAAATAATTACTAGCGAGAATGGTAAAAATTTAACAGAAGCTTTAGGAGAAGTCCAGCGAGGAATTGAAAATATCGAATTTGCTGCGGGCGCTCCCTCACTATCGATGGGTGATTCGTTAGCATCAATTGCCACCGATGTCGAAGCGACTAATTATCGTTATCCGATTGGTGTCGTTGCAGGGATCACACCGTTTAACTTTCCGATGATGGTACCATGTTGGATGTTCCCTATGGCAGTTGTGCTCGGAAATACGTTTGTCTTGAAGCCATCAGAAAAGACGCCGTTATTAACTGCTCGTTTAGTTGAGTTGTTTACGGAGGCGGGTTTACCTGATGGTGTGCTTAATATCGTCTATGGTGCACATGACGTCGTTAATCGTTTAGGAGAACATCCTGATGTTAAAGCGCTGTCGTTTGTTGGTTCAAAACCAGTCGGTGAGTATGTATACAAACTTGGTAGTAATAACCTGAAACGAGTACAAGCACTCACTGGAGCAAAAAATCATACGATTGTATTGCGCGATGCCGATTTACCAGAAGCAGTAAAAAACATTGTATCAGCTGCCTTTGGATCCGCTGGTGAGCGCTGCATGGCCTGTGCAGTTGTTGCTGTCGAAGCGAGCGTGGCTGATGCCTTTGTGACAGAGCTACAAAACCAAACAGCAGACATCACGATGGGTAATGGCATTGAGGACGGTATTTTCTTAGGACCAGTTATTAGTGCTGAGAGTAAAGCGCGGACCGAGAAATACATTGAAATCGGTATAGCTGAAGGTGCTGAACTTGTTCGTGATGGCCGTGGTGAAGGATCGGATGAAGGTTACTTTGTGGGACCGACCATCTTTGATAGAGTGACGCCGGCGATGACGATTTGGCAGGATGAAATTTTCGCCCCCGTCCTTTCAATCGTCCGTGTCGATGATTTGGAAGCCGGTATCGCCTTGGCGAATACATCAGAATTTGCAAATGGTGCGTGTTTGTTTACGAACAATGCAGCGGCAATCCGTTACTTCCGTGAAAAGATCGATGCCGGTATGTTGGGAATTAACCTTGGTGTACCAGCTCCGATGGCATTTTTCCCATTTTCTGGCTGGAAGTCCTCATTCTTTGGTACGTTGCATGCGAACGGTAAAGACAGTATCGACTTTTATACCCGTAAAAAAGTAGTGACAGCGCGATATCCAAAAGCATTTATTTAAAGGGAGTGATCAAAATGGCAGACAATAACTTATTGGTTCATCCTCAACAAGGCCAGTTGGTTCACGATGTGAATGAGACGAATTCAACTCTAGCCTATGTTAGTTTAAAAGTGTTAGCACTCGAAGAAGGTGAAGCCTATCTAGAAACACTTACGGAACAAGAGTGTTGCATTGTGGCGTTGACAGGAAAAATTACGGTAACAGAAGGACATCATCAATTTAACAAAATAGGCACCCGTCAATCTGTGTTTGACAAACGGCCAACGGACAGCGTTTACGTGTCTGCGGGACATCAATTTGGTATTCGTGCAGATAGCGAGGCGAAAGTCGTCCTCGCTTATGCACCATCAACAAAAGAATTGCCAACAACCTTTATTGCAGCAGTAACTAATACGATAGAACATCGTGGTAAACGAGCAAATCAACGTCTTGTGCATAATATTTTACCGGATTCAGTCGATATCTCTGAGCGATTATTGGTGGTAGAGGTGTATACAGAGGGTGGGAATTGGTCAAGTTATCCACCGCATAAACATGACCGCAATCAGTTGCCGGTTGAATCATTACTCGAAGAAACCTACTACCACGAAATGTATCCACCGCAAGGGTTTGTTTTTCAACGTGTGTATACTGATGATCGTTCAATTGATGAAACAATGACTGTTGAAAATGGTGATGTCGTACTCGTACCAAGCGGTTATCATCCAGTGGCTGTGCCGGATGGTTACAGATCATACTATTTAAATGTGATGGCCGGACCGGTCAAGAAATGGCAATTCCATAATGACGAAGCGCATGAATGGTTGTTAACAAAAGATTAATTCGAAGGAGTGTTGGAGCGAATGCTAATTAACAATGATGAAACGAAAAAATATGATTTAGTTGCTGTGGGCCGCGCCTGTATTGATCTTAATGCGGTTGACTATAATCGACCGATGGAGGAGACGATGACCTTTGCAAAGTACGTTGGTGGTTCACCAGCCAACGTGGCGATTGGTTTGGCTAAATTAGGGTTGAAACCAGCGTTTATTGGGAAGTTGGCAGATGATCAACACGGTCGTTTTATTAAAACGTATATGACAACTGCGGGTGTTCAGATGGATGAATCGGTCGTTGATTCAGCGGGACATAAAACGGGACTAGCGTTTACTGAAATTAAAAGTCCATCCGACTGTAGCATTTTAATGTATCGAGATGAAGTTGCGGATCTTTATCTTGAAGCAACTGAAGTGAGTGAGTCCGCTATTAAAGCATCGCGTTTGTTACTCGTGTCTGGAACAGCATTAGCAGCAAGTCCCTCGCGCGAGGCGATTTTGACAGCCGTCAATTATGCGAAAAAACATGGGGTTCCGATCGTGTTTGAATTGGACTATCGTCCTTATACGTGGCGTTCTGCAGTCGATACGGCCGTTTATTACAGGCTTGTAGCAAATGAAGCGGATATAATTATTGGAACACGTGACGAATTCGATCGCTTGGAAAACCATGACGGCGGCGAAAATGAAGCAACCATCACGGATTTGTTTAAGCAACGTGCGCAATTAATCGTGATTAAGCATGGCGTCGAAGGATCGTATGCCTATACAAAGGCTGGCGAGGTGTTTGACGGTAAGGTTTACCGAACAAAAGTCTTAAAAACATTTGGTGCGGGTGATTCGTATGCGGCCGCCTTTATTTATGCACTGTTAGAGGGAAAAACGATTGATACGGCACTTAAGTATGGGAGTGCAGCAGCTGCAATCGTTGTTAGTCAACATAGCTCATCTGATGCGATGCCGACGGTTGCTGCCATCGAAGCGTTAATTGCAAGTCACCAACCATAAGGAGGTACATAAATGGAAACGATACGTTTAACAACGGCGCAGGCATTAGTGAAGTTCTTACACCAACAATACATTGCGATTGATGGCGAAGAAATACCGTATGTCGCGGGTGTATTTACTATTTTCGGACATGGCAATGTTCTTGGAATCGGCCAAGCGTTACAAGAAGATCCGGGTCATTTACAAGTATACCAAGGGAAAAATGAACAAGGGATGGCTCATGCGGCAATGGCCTTTAGTAAACAGTTGAATCGACGCCGTATTTTCGCGGTGACTGCTTCGGCTGGTCCGGGGTCTGCCAATTTAGTAACCGCGGCAGCAACCGCCTTCGCTAATAATATTCCGATGTTACTGTTGCCGGCAGATACATTTGCCTCGCGCCAACCTGATCCGGCGTTGCAACAATTAGAACACGAAGCGAGTTATGCCCTAACGACAAATGATGCTTTTCCAGCTGTGTCGCGTTATTTTGATCGTATTCAGCGACCGGAGCAATTGATGAGTAGTTTATTGCGTGCGTTTGAAGTGATGACGAATCCGGCGACAGCAGGACCAGCAACCCTTTGTCTTTCACAAGATACGGCAGCAGAAGCGTATGATTACGATGTTAATTTTTTTCGCAAACGCGTGCATTATGTGAATCGGCAACTACCGACACAGCGTGAAGTGACAGGTGCTGTTGAACGTCTGCAAAACAGTCACCGACCAGTGATTGTTGTCGGTGGAGGGGCACGGTATTCAGGTGCTGCGGCCATCTTGCAAACAGTAGCTGAAAAACACAGTATTCCACTGGTTGAAACACAGGCTGGCAAAGCGACGATTAGTAGCGCCTTCACTTACAACTTGGGTGGTACAGGGATATTGGGTACTTCCGCAGCAAATCAAGTCGTTGCCGAAGCTGATCTCATCATCGGTATTGGAACGTGTTACAGTGATTTTACAACCTCATCAAAGACAGCCTTTGGGAAAAATACATCATTTATAAACATTAATATTAATCGTATGCAAGCTTATAAATGGGAGGGGTTTCAAGTCGTAGCGGATGCGCGGGCTGGACTGGAAGCAATCGCCGCACAGTTAGGTGATTATCAAACAGCTTATGGCAATCAGTTACAGACGTATAAAGCGCAGTGGCAAGCAGAACGTGAGCGTTTAGCGACAGTTGTGTTTGAGAGAGAGCGATTTGAACCTGAAATTAAGGGGCAATTTTCACAAACAATTTTGAATGAATATGCGGATGCACTGCAAACGAACTTAACGCAAACAGCCGCTTTAATAGCCGTCAATGATACGGTTGATCCGACTAGTATTATCGTTGGGTCAGCAGGTTCATTGCCAGGCGACTTGCAACGCTTATGGCAAGCGACGGTTCCATTGACCTATAACTTAGAATATGGTTATTCGTGTATGGGGTACGAAGTTGCTGGCGCTCTGGGAGCAAAGTTGGCCGCGCCTGAGCAAGAAGTGTACGCGGCGGTCGGTGACGGTAGTTTTCTGATGCTTCATACTGAGTTAGTGACGGCTTTGCAATACAATAAAAAAATCAATCTGCTCGTGTTTGATAATGCGGGTTATGGCTGTATCAATAACTTGCAAATGGCCCATGGAAGTGACAGTTATTGCTGTGAGTTGCGTAATGAGCACGATACTATTATGAAAATAAACTATGCACAAGTGGCAGAGGGATATGGTGCCAAAGGTTATAGCGTCACGACGAAAACAGAGCTAATTGCAGCTCTTAAAGATGCGCAAATGCAAACAGTTTCAACCGTGATTGATATAAAAGTACTGCCTAAAACAATGTCAGATGGCTATGATTCATGGTGGCACGTCGGTGTAGCGGCGGTGTCAAATAAAGCAAGTGTACGAGCCGCGTATCAAGCGAAAGAACTGCAGTTACGCGATGCGAAACGCTATTAGGAGGAATTTGATGACAATAAAATGGGGGATTGCACCAATTGGATGGCGCAACGATGATTTGCCTGAACTTGGTAAAGCTAATACTTTACAACAACTGTTAAGCGACATTGTTGTTGCTAACTTTGAAGGGACGGAAGTGGGAGGTTTTTTCCCTGATGCAGACACATTGAATAAAGAGTTGGCATTGCGTCAGTTAGAAATAGCTGGACAATGGTTCAGTAGCTATCTGATTCGTGATGGCATCGAGAAAGTTGAAAAGGCATTCACCGAGCATTGTGTGTATTTGAAAAAAGTAAACGCAACAGTTGCAGTTGTTTCAGAACAAACCGGTAGCATACAGGCGACCACGAAAAACGTTTTTACAGCAAAGCCCTTTTTCACGGATGAAGAATGGGTGGTCGTAACGACTGGTCTTGATCGCTTAGGCGAGATAGCGAATGCCTATGGTTTAAAACTGGTCTATCATCATCATCTAGGGACAGGCATTCAAACGGGTGCAGAAGTGGCACGTTTATTAGAAAATACAACGCCGTCGAAGGTACATTTATTATTTGATACAGGCCATATTTATGTGTCTGATGGCGATTACTTAATGTTATTTGATGACCATAGTGACCGGATTGCTCATATTCATTTCAAAGATGTACGGGCTCATAGCTTGGCGGCTAGCCAAGCTCAAGGTCACTCGTTTACAGAGGCCTTTTTAGCAGGCATGTTCACCGTCCCGGGTGATGGTGTGATTGACTTCAAGCCACTGTACAAACGGATTAAGGCGATGCAGTATGACGGTTGGATTATTGTAGAAGCAGAGCAGGATCCCGCTGTTGCCAATCCACTTGAATACGCTTTGATTGCACGTCGCTATATTGATGATAAGTTAATGGGCAATTAACCTAACCTAGGAGGTTTTTAGAAATGAGTGCAGACGGTAAGACGATGAAGCAACAACAATCACCTAACAAACGATTGCGTTTGGTCACTTGGATTTCCACTTTTGGTGGTTTATTATTCGGTTATGATACAGGAGTAGTCAATGGAGCGTTGCCATATATGGCGGCATCTGATCAATTAAACTTGACGCCTGTAACGGAAGGTCTTGTCGCAAGTTCCTTAACGTTCGGTGCGGCCTTTGGAGCCATCATCAGTGGGCATTTTTCAGATAATAAGGGTCGGCGGAAGTTGATTATGTATTTAGCGATACTATTTTTTATCGCAACAGTTGGTTGTTCGATTGCTCCGAATATTGAAGTGATGGTCATTAGTCGTGTTTTACTCGGTTTGGCAGTCGGTGGTGCATCGGTAACGGTGCCGGCTTATCTATCAGAAATGTCACCCGCGCATAGACGTGGTCGAATGGTGACAATTAATGAGTTGATGATTGTCACCGGGCAGTTGATGGCCTTTACCTTTAACGCCTTGTTAGCTACTGCCTTTGGTGATGTGAGTCATATTTGGCGCTTTATGTTAGTCATCGCAACGATTCCTGCTGTCATTTTATGGTTTGGGATGTTAGTGATGCCAGAAAGTCCCCGTTGGCTCGCATCAAAAGGGAAGTTTGGCGAAGCCTTAGCCGTCTTGTTGCAAGTTCGTAAAAAAGATGTGGCACATGAGGAGCTAGCAGAAATCAAAGAGCATCTTCAAAAAGAGGATGCGATTCAAAAAGCACGTTGGAAAGATTTATCAATTCCGTGGATTCGACGAATTGTCTTTATCGGGATTGGGATTGCCATCGTCCAACAAATTACAGGTGTTAACTCAATCATGTATTATGGCACACAAATATTAAAAAATGCCGGTTTTGAAACGCAGGCAGCGATTATTGGTAATATTGCTAATGGTGTCATCTCGGTTTTAGCAACATTTGTTGGAATCTGGTTGTTAGGTAAGATTGGTCGACGTCCGATGTTAACCATCGGTTTAGTTGGAACGACAATTGCACTGACACTCATCGGTGTTTTCTCATATTTATTGGAAGGCTCACCAGCATTACCTTACGTTGTTTTATCGTTAACAGTTACCTTTTTAGCCTTTCAACAAGGGGCGATTTCACCGGTTACTTGGTTAATGTTATCCGAAATTTTCCCTTTGAAATTACGTGGCTTAGGGATGGGTGTGACTGTCTTTTGTTTATGGATCACTAACTTTCTTGTCGGTTTTTCATTCCCGATTTTATTAGATGGCTTTGGTCTCTCGAACACCTTCTTCGTCTTTGCTGTTCTGGGTATCGGTGCAATTATATTTGTTCGCAAATGCTTGCCAGAAACAAAAGGCTATAGCTTAGAACAATTGGAATATTTCTTCAAGAACCACGTCAAGTTTAAATAAAGACAACTGAGGAGGAATTTGAAATGGTATTAAAAATTGGTGTCATCGGTACAGGTGCAATTGGACGCGAACATATTGATCGTTTAACGAACACAATAGCAGGTGCGAAAATTGTGGCAGTCACTGATGTGAATCAAGTTGCTGCACAAGATACGATTGAAATGTATGGGCTAGATGCGGTTGTATATCCGGATGATCATCGCTTAATAGCGGCGGATAATGTGGATGCTGTGGTTATTACAAGTTGGGGGCCTGCTCATGAGGAGAGCGTCTTGGCGGCGATAGCGGCCGGGAAAGCTGTTTTTTGTGAAAAGCCATTAGCGGCAACAGCAGCTGGAGCAAAACGAATTGTGACTGCTGAGATGGCGTCTGGCACCAAGCTTGTGCAAGTTGGTTTTATGCGCCGTTACGATGCAGGATACCTCGGCTTGAAAGAGGCTATTGCAAACCATGCGATTGGGGCACCACTAATGGTCCATTGTGCTCATCGAAATCCGACGGTCGATGAACGTTACTCAACGGAGATGGCGATTTCAGATACACTGATACATGAAATTGATGTGTTGCATTGGTTAATTGCGGATGATTATCAATCGGTGCGAATCGATTTCCCTCGTAATACGAAACAGGCACGTGAAGGGCTACGTGATCCGCAAATTGCAACGTTGAAAACGAAAAACGGCGTCATTATAACAGTCGAAATTTTTGTGAATTGTCAATATGGTTATGATATTCAATGTGAAATTGTTGGTGAAGACGGCATTGTTAAATTACCCGAATTCTCAAATATTATCACACGTAAAAGCGGTCAATTGCGCCAATCAATTTTAGCCGATTGGAAGGACCGTTTCACACGTGCTTATGACGTTGAATTACAAGCATTTATCGATGCACTTAAAACCAAAGGTGAACCAACAGGCCCGTCAGCCTGGGATGGATATATTGCCGCAGTCACTGCAGATGCATGTATCGCTGCGCAGACGAGTGGTCAAGAAGAAAAAATTGACCTTGAGGAAATGCCAGCTTTTTATCGGTGAAAATTTGAGGTTTATCTTGAATTGGCAGTGCTAGTCAGCCGTATCATCTCGTAACCAAAGTCGCTTGAACTACTTTATAGAAAAAGCAGTTTCAGTCGGCTTTGTCTACAATTTGAACGCTCACAACTTTTTTGTGGGCGTTTTGTATTTGGAGGTTAAAACAGACAATTAGTTGAGAACGTAGGAAGTGTTTGGCTTGCTAGAATAGCGAGAAACGTTTTAAAAGTCTGTTATCAAAGTG
The DNA here is from genome assembly GCF_000525915.1 of Brochothrix campestris FSL F6-1037. Lineage (GTDB taxonomy): Bacteria > Bacillota > Bacilli > Lactobacillales > Listeriaceae > Brochothrix > Brochothrix campestris. The sequence continues at coordinate 17,388 of NZ_AODH01000005.1, forward strand.
GAGGGGAGCTATCATGCGGAAAATTATTAGTGTCGGTATTGCTTACATCTTCTTTTATGTACTGTTAACCTTTGCGTTGTTTGAAGTGTTTAGTTTGTCTAGCGGGCAAAAAACAGACGCAAAAGAATTAGTCATCGAGTGGTCAGCCAGCCTCTTTATCGCTTATACGATAATCTGCTTAGCACTGAAAGGGTGGTTGCGAAAACGAAAAAAAAAGGTATTTACCGAGTCGTGGTACGTTTGCCTATGTTGAAGCGCGCCTTAACTATAATCAGGCCTGTGGCTATCGATTTGGTTACAAGGTAACGGTTAGTATCATAACGATTTGTCTAATCGGTCTTGCTAGCTTAGGTTTCTTTGGTCATGAGCCTGCGTTGTTCAAGTTGTCAGGTGTGGCAATAGCGTTAGTGGTGTTGTGCTTTGTTATTTGTTGCGGAATAGCTGGGTATGTCATTGGCTGGTGTCTGGCGGATAGCGCTAAAAATAATCATAAATAAAAAAGGAAACATCTGGTTAGATGTTTCCGAAGGCACGGTCGTTTATTTATAAACAGTCACATTAACGCTCCGACGTCCCCAATTATAACATTTATTAACAGTGTTAAAGTGGATATCGATTTTATTACCTTTAATCCAACCGCCAGTGTCACCAGCGATGGCTTCGCCATATCCTGGTACATAGACCTTGCTTCCAAGTTTGATTACTTTAGGATCAACAGCGATGACATTAGATGTTTTTCGTAAATCAATGCCACGGGCGGTGAAATTACTCATCCCTTTTTGTTGGCGACTATAGGCTGAGGCACTAACACGCACTACCTTACTTACTTTTTTTGCAGTTGTTTTTTTTAACGACAGCTTTTTTGGGAGTCGTTTTTTTTTGCCGGTAAAACAAGAACCTGACCAATGCGGATTTTGTTAGCATTTTTTATGTTATTTTTTTTTCAGCAGTTTCAGAACTGCTGACGTTATATTTTTTAGCTATCAAGGAAATTGTATCTCCGCGTTTCACCTTAATGCTAGCAGCACTAACGGTATCGCTGAAGGCGAAGATAGAAAGAGTAATGGCTCCTATGAGTAAGCCACTCATTAATTTATGTTTGAATGAATTTTTTATACATGGTTTTAGACCATCCTTTAGTTATCTTTTTAGTTATAAGATAAGTATAGCTTTATTTTTGGACTTGTATGTTACAACGATGTAACAGTTCGGTGAAAAGTCTGAGTCAAAAAGAGCTTAGGAATCGGCAAAAAAAGACAGGATGCTTATTGCATCCTGTCTCAGCCTGAAGATAAACGCGGTTCTAAATCGTTGCCATTTATTTGAAAGTTGCCAGTTTCTGGTTGATTGAACGAGAGTGAAATCAGCGTTTTCTTGCTAATCTTCTGATTGGTAATCGGTATTTTGTGTTAAATCGACATCTTTTAATGGAATTAAACGAGATTTGTTTTTGAGTTTATAGGCAAAGTATAACAGTGCGAAAACAGGTAATGCCGCGTAACTAACAAGCATTTGGTCGAGTTGGAAGTTGATAATAGAATCGTAATTTTGACCAATGATAACGCAAATACATAAGACGAGCGCTAACATCGAACCAATTGGGAACCAAGGTGCCTTGTATTTTAATAAAGAAGAGTCAATGTTTTGTTTCGCAAACGCGCGACGAAAACGGAAATGACTAATGGCAATCCCTGCCCAAGCAATAAAGCCGGTTAGCCCACTAGCGTTGATGAGCCATAAGTAAGCCTGTGGACTTAAAAATGACAACGAATAAATTCCGACTGTTGCAACGAAACAAAGGAGTAGGGCAACGAACGGGATGCCAAAGCGATTCGTGCGACGGAATATTTTACCAGCAGCACCATCGTGTCCCATGGCGAACAACATCCGTGATGATGCGAATAAAACAGAGCTACCCGATGATAAAATCGACGTTAAAATGACGGCGTTCATGATTGAAGCGACAAAGGCTAAGCCGGCCCGTTCAAATACTAACGTGAATGGGCTTGTTGTGACATCTGAGCCCCCCATTAATTCAGGGCTTGTATACGGAATAATTAAACTGATAACAAGAATCGTCAAGATGTAAAAAAGGAGGATACGCCAAAAGACTTGTTTGATTGCCTTTGGAATACTCTTTTGTGGATTTTCGCTTTCACCAGCCATCACGCCCACTGATTCACTCCCTTGAAAGGAGAACCCGGCGATTAAAAAGATACCTAAGAAAGCGAGGAACCCACCATTAAAAGGAGCATCGCCAACTGTGAAGTTTTTAGTGCCGATAAATTCGCCACCAAGAATACCGAAGATTGTTAAAAAACCAACGATTAAGAAAACGATAATAGTGACCACTTTAATGAGCGCAAACCAGTACTCGCTCTCACCATAAAATTTAACAGAGAGGGCATTGAGGGTGAAGATGATGACAAAAAAGATAATCCCCCATAAAATAAGCGGAATGTTAGGGAACCAATAGCGCATCACAAGAGATGCCGTCGCGACATCGACCGCGATAGTAATGATGCCGTTTAACCAGTAATTCCAGCCGATTGCAAAACCGAAGGCTGGATCAACGAAGCGGTTCGCATAAGTTGCGAACGACCCAGAAACGGGCAAATATGTTGCCATTTCACCAACTCCAGTCATTAAGAAGTAGACCATCGCCCCGATTAAGATGTAGGCGAGAATCGCGCCACCAGGACCTGCTTGGGAGATAGCTAAGCCGCTCGACATGAATAATCCTGTTCCGATGGCACCACCAATCGCCATCATTGATATATGTCTTGTTTTTAGTTTACGTTTAACTTTTACATTTGCTGCCATATTAAAACCTCACTTTATGTAGTTGTTTAGCCATTCGCTTTCGTACGTTATCAGACTAAAGCGTTTCGATATATCTATTAAACATCATATATAAGCAATTGTCAACACCTTTGTTCAAATGTATTCACTCGAAATTATAGCGTTATTTCGTTATAATGGAAGGACGTTAGATAGAGGGATGGGGATATGATGAAAATAGTATTTGTTAGACACGCACAAAAAGAACGGCAGTCATACGTAAAGGACAAGGAATTACCGCTAACAGCAGCAGGTTTAGCGTCTAGCTTAGCGTTAGTGAGACAACTGGAGGGTTATCAGTTTGATAGGGCGTTTAGTAGTCCGTTCAAACGGGCAAAGGATACGATAGCGCCGTTGGTGGTTGCAAATGACTTAGCGCTAACTGAATGTGAGGATTTACAAGAACGACGAGTGAAAGCTGAGGGAGTAATTAAACCAGCTGATTATGTTGCACGTCAATGGGCTGATTTCGATTATAAATTAACAGGCGGTGAAAGTTTAGCAGAGGTTCAAGCGCGTTTAATCGCTAAAATCAATGCGTTCGCCCTTGCTTATCCACAACAAACGCTTTTAATTGGCACACATGGAACAGCTTTAGCGACCATTCTTAATTATTATGATGCATCATTTGGTTTAGCTGACTATTTACAATTGAAACCGCTGATGCCGTATGTGTTAGAAGCTCGTTTCGAAGGGACGACGCTCGTAGGAATGAAAGTCATTACTATTGAATAAAAGGGGATGTTGATAATGTCAATGAAAGAACTATTCGGTAAGGTATTTGACCAAGAAGCGAAAAAAGTGGCGAAACAACTCGCTGAAACAATTACGATTACGATGGTGGGCGACGTGAATGCGGGGAAATCATCAACCATTAATCGAATCCTCAATCAAGATGTGGCTGAAGTCGGAGCTAATCCAGGCAAGACGGTCCAAATTTCTGAGTACGATTACGGCGATGGGGTGGTTTTGGCAGATACACCGGGTCTGAATGATATTATCGCAAGTCATTCGGATGAGACACGCGCGTATTATCGGCGGTCGGATATTATTTTGTTTTTCTTAAATGCAGCCGGAACCGTCTACTCTGAAACAGAAAAACAAGCGTTGGCGTTCGTTGCTTCCGAAAATAAAAAACTGATTATCGTGTTAAATAAAATTGATGCATCGGATGATGTGCCAACACAGGTGGCATATATTAGAGAACAAACGAATCATGCGTATCCAGTAGTGGCAGTGAGTTCTCGTACAGGTGAAAACATAGACGAGTTGGTACATGTGATGCTTGCTTTGGCGAAAGACAACGAAAAGGAGTTGCTTCTCGCAAAAAAGCTTCGCGATCGAGCGAGCGTCGCTAATCGCTGGATTTTGACAGCGAGCGCTTCGGCAGGAGGGGTAGGTGCATCTCCCATTCCTTTTTCGGACTCAATTGCGTTATCAGCGCTACAGATTAGCCTCGTTTTAAAGTTGGCAAGTTTATATGACCGCCGACTCACAAAGTCTAATCTTCAAGATATGATGCTCCCCTTAATTACAACAACGCTCGGTCGCACCTTGGCTGGATCGCTAGCAAAGGTGATTCCTGGAGTTGGAACGGTTGTAGGTGGCGCAATTAATGCTGGCGTGGCAGCAAGTGTAACAGCTGCCATCGGCTATGCTTTTAAAGCCGTCTTTGAAAAAGACATGTCGTTGGATGCGCAGTTGATACAATCACTCTTTAAGGATTTCTTGAAAAAAGAACAACGACGTAAAAAATAAAACTGTTATATACTGTACTAATTTTAAAAAACATAAAAATGGTACAGAAAGTTAACAATGTTGTAACAGTTTTACATTTCACACGGTTTACTAGCGCTTTTTTTAATGTATAATTATCACATAGTTTGAATTTATTTATTTCCTGTATCATAATGGTTCTTTTTTACAGTAGTACAATAAACGAAAAGGTGATGATAGTTATGACAAACGAAACAAAACGAACTACAGGTGCTGACTTATTTGTCGACACATTAATTAACAACGATGTGGAGTACGTGTTTGGTATTCCAGGGGCTAAAATTGATAAAGCGTTCGATATTTTAGCAGAACGCGGACCAGAAGTCATTGTCTGCCGTCATGAACAAAATGCGACATTAATTGCTCAAGGAATCGGCCGTATTACAGGTAAGCCGGGTGTTGTTTTAGTTACATCTGGACCAGGTGTGACTAACTTAGCAACGGGCTTAGTTACAGCAACTGCAGAAAGTGATCCTGTCTTAGCTGTTGGTGGGAATGTTACACGTAAAGATAGCTTGAAACGGACGCATCAATCAATGGATAACGCCGGCTTTATGAAACATGTGACAAAGACCAGTGTTGAAGTACAAGATGCCGGTGCAATACCTGAAGCGGTGACAAATGCTTATCGTGAAACGATGATGGGACGTCCGGGGGCAACCTTTGTAAGTATTCCACAAGATGTTATTAGTGCAACAGATGTAGCTGCTAAAGCGATTCCGCATATTTCAGCGCCACATCTCGGATCAGCATCGAAACGTGATGTTACAACTTTAGTTGAGCGATTAAGCAAGGCTAAACTTCCAGTGCTCTTATTGGGGATGCGTGCGAGCTCAATCGAAGCAACAGCAGCGATTCGTCATTTCTTGGCAAAACATCCGATGCCAGTTGTTGAAACATTCCAAGGTTCAGGTATTATTTCTCGTGAGCTTGAAAGTAACTTTTATGGTCGTGTTGGTTTGTTCCGTAACCAACCAGGTGATTTCTTGTTAAACCAAGCAGATCTCGTTATTACTATTGGTTATGATCCAATCGAATATGATCCAATCATTTGGAACCCGGATAACAACCGTACTATCGTTCATCTTGATACAGTAGCAGCGGATATCGATCACAACTACCAACCAGTAACAGAACTTGTGGGTGATATTACAGAAACGCTCGAACTTGTCACTGAACAGTTTAAAGGGATTACGTTGGACGCAACTGCCGAAGCAGTCTTAGCGGGCATACGTGAAAAACAGCGTCATACACTTGTTAAAGAACCAGCCCTCGCTGATCAAACCCGGGTACATCCGATTACGTTAGTGAATACGTTACAACGTCTCTTAACAGATGACATGACTGTGACAGTCGATGTTGGCTCAATTTACATTTATATGGCTCGTCTATTCCGTAGCTACGAACCACGTCGTCTTCTCTTCTCAAACGGGATGCAAACACTTGGTGTCGCTTTGCCTTGGGGGATTGCTGCTTCGCTCGTTCGTCCAACTGAAAAAGTCGTGTCAATGTCAGGTGATGGTGGCTTCCTCTTTTCAGGTCAAGAACTTGAAACAGCCGTACGCTTAAAATCAAACTTAGTACACCTTGTTTGGAACGATGGTACATACGATATGGTTGCCTTCCAGCAACAAAAGAAATACGGTAAAGATGCTGCTGTTAAATTAGGACCAGTTGATTTTGCAATGTACGCTGAGTCAATGGGGGCAAAAGGTTTACGTGTAAATGATATTAGCGAATTAGAGTCTGTTTTAAACGAAGCATTAGCAACTGAAGGGCCGGTTGTTGTTGATATTCCAGTTGATTATCGCGACAACATCAAACTAGCCGACATGGTAATGGAAGATACAATGAACTAGGAAGAAGGAACAAAAATGTCTGAAGCAAACGTCAATCAATTATTTCAACATTCAACGATGGGAGCGCTTGTAGGTGCGCAATTTGCCGGCTCGATTACATTTGCCGATCTCTTGAAACAGGGAGATATTGGTATTGGTACCTTGCATGACTTTGATGGCGAATTGGTGGTGATCGATGGTGAGGCTTATCAAATTAAGTCCAACGGGCAAGCCTATTTGAAAGAGCCAGAAGAAACAACGCCATTCGCGAGTGTGTCTCATTTTGAACCGTCACTTTCATTTGAAGTTAGCGGCGGAATGACACGTTTAGAAATCGAGGCGAAGATTCGTGCCTATGCTGAAATTAGCCCGAATATCTTTTTCGCTGTCAAGCTAACGGGAACATTTAAATCGGTAGATACTCGTGTTGTACCGAAGCAAATGCGTCCGTATCAGCCACTTGTTGAAGCGGTTAAAAAACAGCCGGTCTTTCATTTTGAAAATGTCAAAGGAACAGTGCTCGGTTTTTGGACACCACCTTATTTTCAAGGAGTTGGTGTTGCGGGCTATCATCTGCACTTTATTACTGCAGAACGAGACGCCGGGGGGTCACTTGTTTGCCTACGACATGTTAGAAGGCACGGTCGAATTGGCTCCACAAACAGCTTTCAAATTACAAGTGCCACAAACAACCGAGTACTATGAAGCGGATTTAAACAATCCTAACATGGTATCGGACATTGAAGAAGCTGAAAATTAAACGCGATATTTTGACTACCCAGATATTTAATTTGGGTAGTTTGTTTGATATGATAGACAAAAGAGGTGAGCCGAATGGCAGTAGAACGAAACATTGCAACGATTGAAACAGAGCGGTTGCTCTTAATTCCATATTATGTTGATTACGTCGCGGCCACGATGGATAGTCATCGGCGATTAGAACAACTTTGTGGCTATCAAGTGGCGCCCGAATGGCCGGGAATTGATTTCCTCTTTTACTTGCCATTTGCCTTAGAACAGTTAAATGAAAATCCAGCTGATTCCAAATGGACACGCCTAATTGTTTTAAAAAGAGACCCAAGAAGTAATTGGTGAAATAGGAGGGCAAGGGACACCGAGCGAAACGAAGCGTGTTGAACTCGGATACTCGATCATTCCTCGCTGTCAGAATAAAGGGTATATGACAGAGGCGATTGCAGCGATTTGCGAGTGGTTCATCGCTGAGGGGATGCAACACATTCGCGCCAAGTGTTTTATGTATAATACGGCATCGAAACATGTGCTACAAAAAAAATGGCTTTGAATTGGATTACTGTGAAAAAGATATTATTCATTGGCATAAACCGATAGGAGGCCAGTGACGATGACGGTTATTATTGCAAGTGGTAAACCAAAGCGGTGGGATAAATTGATAGCGGTTTGCCCACTCCCTGCTGGTGAAGTCTATACAGGGACGTTTCATCGTCTCTGTCGACAATACGTCGAGCAATTCTTACCAAAGGAACAAGTACTTATTTTGTCACCCTTTTATGGTTTAGTAGCACTCGAGCAAATGCTAGATGAAAGCTATGATGTACGCTTTAATGCGAGTGGTCTTAATTCGACGACGATTACCGCTACGAGGTTACGGGCGCAGTGGCAACAGCACTACAGTGACGAATCGCCGTTGTATTTATTTGGTGGCCAAAAGTTTATCAAAGTGGTGGCGGCCTTTATGACAGCCACCGACGCGCAGCGTGTTCAATATCCACTCCATGGTCTTGGTGGAATTGGGAAGATGCAACAAAGAATGAAACAAGCGATTCTGTTATCAGAACCGTTTCATAGATAAAAAAAGTGACGACAGTTAAAAACGGTTCTATAATTTATGGTGTTGGTGAATTTTCACTGATGCCTATTTTTTCGTAAAAAAATAGCAACATTTTCAAAATCCCTATAATATTAAGTCACCACAACAAATTTATAAGGGGGATTCGACAATGTCAGCTATCACTTTTAACAATATCGCGAATTCCTCTGGAATTACAGATGAAACTATTTCTTTTCCAAAAACATGGTGTTTAACTCAGTTAATTAAAGGTGTTTTAAGCACTTGTTATTTGGGTACACGCTCTTACACACCCTCACGGTGTGCGAATTGCGGCTTTAATAATAAAACAGTTAAACTCATTAAACACGGAACTAAACTATCACGTATCACACTCCCTAAAACAAATAACCTTCCAACCTATCTCTTTTTAAAGAAGCAACGCTTCTTATGTAAAGGATGTAAAACAACCTTTATCGCTTCAACTTCGATGGTAAAACGAAATTGTTTTATCTCCAAACGTGTCATCCAAACACTAGCTGCCGAA